>JAPKDN010000555.1 GCA_028822575.1 Alphaproteobacteria bacterium
CTTGACCGGCGTGCCGCAGGTCTCGATCCCCGGAGGCGAAATCGACGGGCGCCCGGTCGGCTTGTCGATAATCGCCGCTCATGGCGCCGACGAGACCCTGGTCGCCGTGGCACGCGCCCTCGAGGAAGACCGGTGAGCGACCTAGCCTCCAACGTACCCAAAGTCGTGCTGGAGATCAGCGTGATTTTCAAACGCTAAGAAAAGGCGCTGGAAGAAATGGCCGTGGACGTCCTCGACGGCACGTTCTGGAATCCTGCAGGCTCCATCCGCAGGCCAGTTGCCGGCGTCGGCGTGGTGGTGCTGGACGCCTCTCGCTCAAGACTAAATTCTGGACTTCACCGTTGCGCCTGCATGACTACATGAGCCAAACCGCTCCGTCTAATTTCCCATCGAAGACCGGGCTGCCTTCCTTCATGTGGCGTCCTGGTTAGGGGCCTTTCTTCTAGTTTACCCCAACATAGCAGCGGCGATCGGCGTTGATCGTTGGTAGCGCCGGCCAGGATGGCTATTATCTGAGCGAAGAACTACGCCAGCAGGGCCTGCGCGTCGTCGGTTTGAGTCGAACTGGACTTTTCGACGGGACCTCGATCATTGCGCCTTCGGTTTCATTGACTGATGCTGCTGGAATTATAAATCTCCTGGCCGCGATCCAGCCCGACTTCATCTACTATCTCGCCGCCTATCACCATTCCTCACAGGAGCTCGAAGTAAACTCTGATGTCGCGATGCGGCGTGGGTTCAAGATTCACGTGGACGGCTTCGAAATTATGCTGTCGGCGGCCACGAAACTTGCGCGCTGGCCACGTGTTTTTTTAGCCTCTTCATCGCATGTCTTCGGCGCGCCGTCGGCTGCTCCGCAAGACGAGAATACACGCCGCGCGACAGTATCCGCCTATGGTTTGACCAAAGATATGGCGATGCAGGTTTGTGATTTTTACGTTAATCATTGGGATCTCTTCTGCGCGACGGGCATTCTATACAACCATGAATCTCCGAGGCGCGCGGCTCATTTCGTTTCCAAGCGCATAACCGACGGCGTAAGCGCATTCGCGCGCGGACACCGGGAGCCGGTTGCGCTAGGCAATCTTGCGGCCATGGTCGATTGGGGTGCGGCCGAGGATTATGTGCGGGCGATGGTCGCGATTCTGGAACAGGACACGCCGGATCGATTTGTCATCGCATCGGGTATGGGGCGGCCGGTATTCGAATTTGTCGAGGTGCCGCGCCGCCGGGGTCGCCCCCGATGAAGCCGTGACGGAGGATTCCACCGTGGTTCATCGTGTCACTGTCGGTGCCCCGCTTATCGGCGACCCAACCCAATTGTTGACCATAACCGGTTGGCGTCCCCACGTCGACTTCGAGGCGATGGTACTGCGCATGATTACCGAGGCTGGTTAGTGCTAGGCTTGGACCGGCTTATCCAGACATGGCGTGGCTAACGCGGCTGAAAACGGATGAATGAACCATCGTTCACCTGCCGACTTGCAAGAATGATGGGTGCGAATGCGTTTGGCCAAATCTGCGGCCCCGAACATGACGCGCTCGTTGCCTCGAACGTCACTTTTGTATCGCCCGACCCGCTGTCTTTCGTTGATCGAGGACGGAGCCGGATTAATCGCACCCTCTGGGAAAATGATGTTGGCTGCGTGATCTGGCCTAGACGCGATCCAGCAATGCGTGGACCAGGCGTCCGGGCGGTCGCTCATCGACGCTATAAAACGTTGGTTAGATATCATCCGGACCAATGTAGCACGCGATAGTATTGCGTCGGTGTTATCGACGGGGGCGAACGCTTACGGAGTTCCCAAGAATGGCGGCTTGAAGATGGATCAGGCCAAGCGATTGAAGGAGCTTGAGAAGGAGTACGGCCGGCTTTGCTAGTTGGTCTCGGGTTTAACTTTGGACAAGCAGATCTTGAAGGAAGCCCTTACGAGAAACTACTAAGCCCCGCGTGTCGCGGTGCCTGTATCGATTATGTGTGTTCTGTGATCGATGTCTCCCAGCGTCGGGTCTGCCGTGTTCTTGGCCAGCACCGATCGACACAGCGCAAGATCCCAAGAGGTCGACCCGACGAGGGCGTGTTCACCAGGGCGATCATCGCGCTGGCGTCCGAGTATGGTCGATATGGTTATCGCCACGTCATGTCTGGAGTTCTGACTTAGTGCAAGACCGAGCCCATGACGGACGAACGTTCTGCATTCTGACGGTCATCGACGAGTATACCGAGGAGTGCCTGGCCCTGCCCACGTCGCGTAGGCTCAGGAGTGACGACGTGCTGGCGTACCTGGCCACTCGCCATGGCACGCTTGATCACATTCGATCGGACAACGGCCCGGAGTTCGTTACTACGGCCTTGCAGGAATGGCTGGCAAAAGTTGGGGTCAAAAACCTCTACATCGCGCCAGGGAGCCCTCGGGAAAACGGCTACAATGAAATCTTCAACGCCAAGCACAGGGATGAGCTGCTAAACACCAAGATCTTCACTACATTGCTGGAAGCCCAAATCCTGATCGAGCGGCGGAGGCGACACTACAATAATGAGCGACCACACTCGACACTCGGGTACAGACCACCGGCGTTAGAAACAACCTTGATCAGCCCTGATCCGCCGGCCTACGCTCCGCCCCGGACACCGCATTAGGGCTAGAACAGCCGCCTGGTTCTCTCTTAATAGGCGGACACCTTAATCAAGGCCGGTCAACTCAATCAAAAAGAGTTCGGCTTGACTGCTGGACTTTGCCGGGCTGACTTTCAACATTCGTGGGCAAAAGCGTACTCCATATAGCCCGAGGCACTCCTACGCGACCTTCAGGCCGGGAGAAGTCAGCGTCTATTTTCTGACGAAGAATATGGGGACCTCTGTGGAGATTGATTGAGAGGTTCTATGGGCAGACGAAAACAAAGGAGCAAGCGGTCGCTATGACCAAGGGGCTTCCAAGAGCAGAACAGACCAAAGAAGCCAAGACCCGCTCATACCCGTTTAAGGCGTAGAGCTCGGTCCCAGCCCCTTATCGATCCTCATCGACCTTTTCGTCACTTAACGGGTAGATCGAACAAAGGGGGCAAATGCCTTGTGGGGTCTGAGGAAGGTTTTTAGTCAGTATTTTCTAGGAAAGCACCATTATCAAGTTTTGGATTTGTTCCGCGTATGTCACTCCCACCCAAATCCCAATAGCGACGCCTATGAGTATTTTGATCATATTTTTACTCTCTTCAATCCTGGTCTGTC
>JAPKDN010000556.1 GCA_028822575.1 Alphaproteobacteria bacterium
GCCATGGCCGCTCTTAACGCACTGGATAAATCCAGCGCGTCTGGATCTTGAGGCTCATGTCGTTGCGGTGAGCTGCTGTTCTGGTTGCGAACAAGGAGCCACGGAGGCCGGAGCACCCGTGGCCGACCGAGTGGGTGATGCGGATTCTTTCGAAAACTTTCTAGCCAAGGTCTGGCGATGGACCGTCGACCGGTATCGATAGACGGGAGTCGCCATTGATAAGCCAAGTGGTCAACCCGTGACTTCCCAGAAACGCCTGTATAGCCTCGGCTTCTGGATTAAAGCGCCCACCAGAGCGGGCCTCCCATAGAATTCCAGCGATCCGACCTGAGCGCAGGGTGCCTATCGCTCCTTCCAAGGCCGCGCGCTCTCGACCTTCGATATCCAATTTGATCCATACAGGGCGAAAGCCGCGAGGGTCGAACCGCGCGACAAGATCGTCAATAGTGACGATCGGTACCTTTACTGCGTTATCTCCGGTGCGATCAGGGTTCCTCGCCAGATGATGCCCCATGGCAGTGTTTCTCCTCAACCAAAGCGATCCCGTCTCCGACGCCACAGCCGCAGCGACAATAGTCGCGCGTCCTTCCGGATCGTTCTCGGCAAGGTTATAGCGCAGGTGCTCCAAGTTGATTAGGTCGGGTTCCACCGCCACCACGCTAACCTTGGCCGGCGCGGTCAAGGCGTGGAGAGTGTAGATCCCCCAATGCGCCCCGATATCCAGAAACAAACCCCCATCCGGCAGCAATTGGTCCGTGAGACGACGTTCCCGCGCCTCGTATCCCAAACCGGAATACTCCTCCCTCAACAGAACCTGGGTTGACGGGTCGTCGAGTAACGCCGTTGGAATAAACAGCGAGAACCTTTCCCCACCGTCTGCATCTCGCCACGCTGGACCCGCGACTCGGATATATCCATCGCGAATCAGGCGCTTGGGAATCTTAATCTGCATCAAAGATGTCACTGGGACGATCCGGCCTTAGTTTTGGCTGAAAAAGCTGAAATTCCATTGCGTTTACTGTATCGAACAACACGGTCGACGCGATTTCACGAACCAACTTGCGAGCCAGCCAGTTTGGACTTATTACATCCTTGCCGATCGCACTTCCACGGAATTGCTGTTACCACTTGAGGATAAATCATCGGTCCCGCGTGGTTAGACCCGCTCGTGCCTGGATGTCGTGGTGACCGGATGAGTTTTCATGCTCCGGACGAACATGCCGGAAACTCCAGGAATGGCAAGGGAAGCGCGTGCCGATGAATCTACTTGATAGCCTAAAGATCAAGATCTACGCGGATGGCGCTGATCTAGATGGAATTTTGGCAATGTACGCCGACCCTCGGATCTCTGGTTTCACGACCAATCCAACCCTTATGCGTAAGGCGGGGGTGAAAGATTATGAGCGTTTTGCCCGAAGCGTTCTCGAACGAATACCGGATCGGCCGATTTCGTTCGAGGTCTTCGCCGATGATTTCGAGATGATGGAAAGGCAAGCTCGGCGGATCGCCTCATGGGGCGCGAACGTCAATGTGAAGATACCCATCACAAACACTTTGGGTGAGTCGGCGATAGGTGTCGTCAAACGGTTGAGCGGGGACGGCATTACGGTAAACGTGACTGCCATCATGACCATCGAACAGGTCCACGCCGTCGCCGCCGCTCTCTCTCACGACAGCGCTGCGATCGTCTCGGTTTTCGCCGGCCGCATAGCAGACACTGGACGCGATCCGGTCCCTCATTTGCGGGCGTGTCTCGACGCTCTTTCCAATCGCCCCGGCGCGGCGCTGTTGTGGGCCAGCCCTCGAGAACTATTGAATCTTTTCCAGGCCGACGCAGTCGGCTGCCATATCATCACGATGACGAATGATCTGCTGTCGAAAATGGCCATGGTTGGAAAGAACCTCGATGAATTTTCCATGGAAACAGTGAAAATGTTTCATCGAGACGCCGAATCAGCCGGTTACACCTTGGACACCGAGCCAACAAAGTCGGGCATCTAACACAACGATTCCATGTGAGGGACGCTCCATGAGCAAAGTACTTATCACCGGCGGCGCCGGATATGTCGGAAGCAGATTGATCCCCCAGCTTTTGGAGCTAGGGCACGAGGTCGCCGTCTACGATATTCTCTATTTTGGCAAAGACTTTCTTCCTACTGAGAACCCAAACCTAAGCGTAGTTAGCGGCGATCTCCGTAACACCAGCGCGTTGGCTGCCGCTCTCGAGGGGATCGAAATTGTCATCCACCTCGCCTGTATTTCCAATGATGCAAGCTTCGTGCTGGATGAAGCCCTAAGCGAAACAGTGAATTTCGACGCTTTTGAGCCGATGGTCATCGCCGCCAAGCAAGCCGGCGTCCGGCGTTTTATCTACGCGTCCACCAGCTCTGTCTATGGTGTATCGGAGGTGCCAAACGTTACCGAGGATCATCCGCTGGTCCCACTAACGCTGTACAACAAATTCAAGGGGATGTGCGAGCCGTTGTTATTCAAGCATCAATCCGAGGGTTTTGTCTGCGTGGCCATCCGCCCGGCGACGCTTTGCGGTTACGCTCCGCGCCAACGGCTGGATCTGTCGGTCAATATCCTGACTAACCATGCCGTGAATCGCGGCAAGATAACCGTATTCGGAGGAACCCAGCTACGTCCGAACCTTAATATTCAGGATATGTGCGACCTCTACAAACTGCTTCTGACCATAGAGAGCGATAAGATCGCAGGTCAGACCTTCAACGCCGGTTACCAGAACATGTCGATCATGGATATCGCGCTATTAGTCCAGGATATTGTCCAAAAGGAAGTGCCCGGCCGCGAAAAGATCGAGATCGAAACCACGCCCAGCGATGATTTGCGATCGTATCATATCAATTCCGACAAGATCACCAGGACCATCGGTTTCAAGCCGAGCCACACGGTCGAGGACGCGATCCAGGAACTTTGCGCAGCGTTTCGAGAGGGCAAACTGCCAGCCAGCCTTGAGGACGACAAGTACTTCAACGTTCAACGCATGAAAGCATTGAGCGCGGCATGAATACCAAGCGGATCGCGGTCGTTACGGGAGGCGCCGGTTTCATCGGTTCTCATATGGTCGACTTACTCTTGGAGCGGGGTTTCTCTGTCCGGGTCATCGACAACTTCAGCGGTGGCCACGCGGCCAATCTCCTCCATCACGAAGATAATTCTCACTTGGTTGTCGACCACCGCGACATCCGTGACCTTGTTGCCGAC
>JAPKDN010000557.1 GCA_028822575.1 Alphaproteobacteria bacterium
CCATGGTGGAGGCTTTGTCATGACGATGGCCAACACCACGATCTCACTCGAACAAGCGACCGAGCACGGCCTGTCTGAGGAGGAATACACCAGCATCCTCCAAATCCTTGACCGAGAGCCCAGCATGACGGAGCTTGGCATCTTCTCATCCATGTGGTCGGAGCATTGCTCGTACAAGTCTTCCAAGAAATGGCTGAAAACTCTGCCGACCGAGGGCCCACAGGTTATTCAAGGGCCAGGGGAAAACGCTGGCGTGGTGGATATCGGCGATGGCCAGGCAGTGGTTTTCAAGATCGAAAGCCACAATCATCCTAGCTTCATCGAGCCGTATCAGGGAGCCGCGACCGGCGTCGGTGGCATCCTGCGCGATGTTTTCACCATGGGTGCGCGCCCCATCGCCAACCTTAATGCCCTGCGTTTCGGCGACCCGGATCACCCCAAAACCCGTCACCTAGTCTCCGGTGTTGTCGCAGGCATCGGCGGTTATGGCAATTGCATCGGCGTACCGACCGTCGCGGGCGAGGTGAATTTCCATGCCGCCTACAACGGCAACATCCTGGTCAACGCGATGACCGTCGGACTTGCACCGACGGATCGGATTTTCTATTCCGCAGCCGCCGGGATCGGAAACCCGGTGGTCTATGTCGGTGCGAAAACTGGACGCGACGGCATCCATGGCGCAACCATGGCCTCAGCCGAATTCAACGAGGACGCCGAGGAAAAACGCCCGACGGTTCAAGTGGGGGATCCCTTTACCGAAAAGTTGCTCCTGGAGGCCTGCCTAGAACTGATGGCCGAGGACGCGATCATCGCCATCCAGGATATGGGCGCCGCCGGCCTGACCTCTTCCTCAGTCGAGATGGCAGGCAAGGGCGATCTTGGCATGGAGCTTGACTTAGACGCGGTCCCTGTTCGTGAAGATGCTATGACAGCCTACGAGATCATGCTTTCCGAGAGCCAGGAACGAATGCTCTTGGTCCTGAAGCCGGAATCGGAAGCGCGAGCGCGCGAGATATTCGAGCGGTGGGGCCTCGACTTCTCAATTATTGGGCGGCTAACCAACACCGGCCGATTGGTGATCAAGAAGGACGGCGCGATCCAGGCCAATATTCCGATCGACCCGATGGTCGACCAATCCCCCGAATATGACCGCCCCTGGGAGGCCACACCGCGTCCATCTGCTATTAGCGCCAGCGACGTTCCCGCGCCCTCTTCGCTGACGGAAACGTTGGCGACGCTGCTCGCCTCCCCCGATCTCGCCAGCCGACGCTGGATCTGGGAGCAATTCGATCATTTGATCATGAATAATACGATCGTGCGGCCCGGTGGCGACGCGGCTGTCGTTCGGGTCCGCGACACCAACAAGGGATTGGCGATGAGCGTGGATTGCACGCCACGCTATTGCGTCGCGCACCCCGAAACCGGCGGCGCCCAGGCGGTCGCAGAGGCCTGGCGCAATTTGACCGCGAGCGGGGCGACGCCTTTGGCGCTTACCAACAACATGAACTTCGGCAATCCCGAGCGCCCACGCATTATGGGCCAGTTCATTGGATGCATCGCCGGCATGCGAAAAGCCTCTAAAGTTCTCGATTTTCCAGTCGTCTCCGGCAATGTTTCGCTCTACAACGAAACCGATGGTGAGGCGATCCTGCCAACCCCGGTGATCGGTGGTGTTGGCATAATGGCGGATGTCTCCAAACACGCGACGGTCGCTTTCAAGAAGGCTGGTGAGGCTATCGTGCTGGTTGGCGAGACCACCGGGTGGCTCGGTCAGTCGATCTATCTGCGCGAGATCGAGAGACGTGAAGAAGGCGCGCCACCGCCTGTCGACCTGGACGTTGAAAAGGCGAACGGCGACTTTACCCGAGGCCTGATCGAGCAAAACGTCGTGTCCGCATGCCATGATCTGTCTGATGGCGGCATCGCCGTTGCGGTGGCGGAAATGGCTCTGGCGTCGACCGGCCTTGGCGCCGCACTGGATATATCCGGCGAGATGCCTGCCCACGCCCAGATGTTTGGCGAGGATCAGGCACGCTATCTGGT
This sequence comes from Alphaproteobacteria bacterium, assembly GCA_028822575.1. The sequence goes on from JAPKDN010000557.1 coordinate 2,044, forward strand.
TACGACCGATGACCCCGAGATCGTTACAGGAAAAGCCCGCGCCGCAAACGTTCCGGCATATGTTATTGGACATGTGAGCGATGACGGGCAGTTGACACTTGGCCCCGGTGACTCCATATCCTTGGACATGTTACGATCCGGTCATGAAGGCTGGCTTCCCTGCTATATGCGGGGCGCCTGAAGGTAACCGAGGAGACGACACCGCCATGGCGATGGACGCCGGAGAAATTGAAGCGTTAATTCTGGAAGACTTTCCCGATGCGAAGGTCACGATCGAGGACTTACGCGGCGATGGTGATCACTACGCCGCCCATGTAGTTTCATCCGCCTTCGCCGGCAAGACCCGCGTACAGCAACATCAGATGGTTTACGCCTCTTTGAAGGGGCGCATGGGCAATGAACTTCATGCTCTTGCCCTTCAGACTGCGACACCCGACTCCTGACACACACAACAGCTACCCCTGGGGATTTTCATCATGCTTGACGCCGCAACGAAAGAGCGTATCCAGAACGAGGTCGGCGGGTCCGACGTTTTCCTGTTCATGAAGGGCACGCCAGTTTTCCCACAATGCGGTTTCTCGGCCGCCGTTGTTCAGGTACTCACCCAAGTGGGTGTGAAATTCAAGACCCTCAACGTGCTTGAGGATCCGGCCGTGCGCGACGGCATCAAGGAATTTTCCGACTGGCCGACGATCCCACAACTCTACGTAAAGGGCGAGTTCGTTGGCGGATGCGACATTATTCGTGAGATGTACGAGACCGGCGAGCTAACAGACTACATGTCGCAAAAAGGCGTTACCTCGACCGTTGACGCCTGACGACTCCGGCCTAAGCACTTCCGAAAGGGCCGCCTTTGCGCGGCCCTTTCGGCATCGGGACCCTATTCCCATCACGTCGGATCCATGCCATGGCGCCATCGCAACTTCCGCTTCGGATGTCTTTCATCAGGCGGTTACTCAACCCAACACCGCCCGTGCTGTTCACCGTCGCAGCGTTGGCCTTTGGCGGCGCGGTGTTTACCGGCCAGCACTACTTCGTGTTTCTTATGGGCGCCAAAGCGACAAACGCCGAGATCGTCCGAGTTGAGAAACCATCGGCTGATTATGCCCGTTATGCTGTCCGTCTGACATCCCTGCCCGGCGCGGACGTTCATGGCATCGTGGAGTCCGATCACCG
>JAPKDN010000558.1 GCA_028822575.1 Alphaproteobacteria bacterium
TATTGCCGACGATCTTTCGATGGCCCTTGGGCACGATATCGCCATCGGCGCCGACATTGGACATGTTCAGGGTCTCGTCCTCTTTTAAACGTGTCTTGCGCGCGCAAGACACGTTTAAAAGCGATATCCAGTTCGCCGACGCCGGGGGCGCAGCGATGCAGACTGTCTTTGTCGAGGCCGGTCTCCTCGAACATCAGGACCGGGTGTTCCATCATCGCGCCATCCAGGCATTCGACCGTCTCGGCGTCTAATGGCTCGGTTATGTCGTGCCTGGCGGCCTTTGCGACGAATGTCCCGCAAAGGCGCTCGAAGGTAACGGCGGGGGATTGGCGTGATCGCACACCAACCCTCGAGCTGGAAACCATGATCGTCACCCGGTCTTAAGCAACTTGGCGGCTTCTACCGAGAAATAGGACAGCACGCCGTCTGCGCCGGCACGCTTGAAGGCGATCAGGCTTTCCATCATGCATTTCTCTCCATCGATCCAGCCATTTAGTGAGGCCGCTTGGATCATCGAATACTCACCGCTGACCTGATAGCCATAAGTTGGCATGCTGAACGTGTCCTTCACTCGGCGGATCACATCGAGATAGGGCAGTCCGGGCTTGACCATAACCATGTCGGCGCCTTCGGCGATGTCGAGCGCAACTTCCCGCAAGGCCTCGTCGGTATTGGCCGGGTTCATCTGATAGGTCGCCTTGCTGGCCGTACCCAGTGTAGAGGCGGAGCCGACGGCCTCGCGGAACGGACCGTAGAAACCGGACGCGTATTTCGCAGAATAAGCCAGGATCTGTACATGGCCGAAATCATGAGTATCCAACGCGTGACGCACGGCACCGATCCGTCCGTCCATCATATCCGAGGGCGAGATCACATCACAGCCGGCCTCGGCCTGCATCAGCGCCTGATGGCAAAGCACGTCGACGGTGTCGTCGTTAATAATTTCTCCATTCTCGTCCAGAAGCCCGTCGTGGCCATGGCTGGTGAAGGGATCAAGGGCGACGTCGCATTGCACGCCGATATCCGGATGCGCCGCCTTGATCGCCCGGATCGCCCGGCAGACCAGATTGTTTTCCTGGATCGAGATCGATCCAGCTGCGTCTTTCAGATCAGATTCGATGAACGGGAAGATCGCGACCACTGGAATGCCAAGGTCCTTGGCTTCACCGACGGCGTCGGTGACTGTGTCACAGGAGTAGCGGAAGACCCCTGGCATCGCGTCCACTGGTTCGCAAAGATTGTCGCCCTCGCGTACGAAGATTGGCCAAATGAAGTCGGCTGGCGTAAGGACATTTTCCTGAGTCAGCCGGCGTGACCAGTCAGTGCGGCGGTTGCGTCGCATTCGCGTCGAAGGGAATGCGGGACCGGTTTGGGCCGGTGTGTTTCGCTCGGCGTGACGAATCTTGCCATTGAAGGGCATGGCGCGGCCTTTCCAGTTGTTGATGCGTCTGCGAATATATTAAGGCTGTATAACGCGTGATGAAAGTGACTCGACGCTGTGGTCGAGCGGGAAATGGATTTGATTGGGAGAGGGCAGGCCATGCGCATCGTCATCAACGGACAACAGGCTTTCGGCAAGGCGTGTCTTGACGCGATCATCGAGAAGGGTGTTGACGAGGTTGTCGCGGTCTATACCGCGCCCGACGCTGAGGGACGGCCCTTCGATCCGATCAAGCAAGCGGCGCTGGATCATGGCCTTGAAGTGCGGCAACCGGCCAATTACAAGGACGAGGATGTGCTCGCCGAGCTCAAAACCTGGGACGCTGATTTCTTGATTTTGGCCTTCGTGACCATTTTCGTGCCTGAGGCGGCTCGCAACATCCCCAAGCTGGGGACCATCTGTTTTCACCCCTCGTTGCTGCCATTGCATCGCGGGCCGAGTTCAATCAACTGGCCGATCATGTGGGGTGCCAAGAAGACCGGTTTGACCATCTTCTGGCCGGACGATGGCCTCGATGAGGGCGAGGTGCTGTTGCAGAAAGAGGTAGAAATCACCGCCAACGACACGTTGGGCACGGTTTATTTCGACAAGATTTTCCCGCTGGGCGTGGCCGCGATAATCGAGTCGATCGATCTGGTCCGCGACGGCAAGGCGCCTCGGCTGCTACAGGACGAGTCCAAGGCGACCTATGAAAGCTGGTGCCGGGCCGGAAACGCGAAGATCGATTGGGAGCGCTCGGCCAGCGAGGTCTACAATCTCATCCGCGGTTGCAACCCAGCGCCAGGAGCCTGGACGACCTTGAACGGAGAAACCATGCAGATCTTCGACTGCGAACCCGCCGATGGCTCTGGGCGCCCGGGTCGTATCTGTGCCGTCGACGATGAAAGCTTCACCATCAACGCCGGCCTAGGCGGTATCCGGGTCAAGCGCCTCCGCCTCGGTAAGAGCGGCAAGGTGAAGGCCGGGGAGTTCCTGGCTGATAACTCGCTGGCGATCGGCGCGCGGTTGGGGACCTGAGGGCGTTGGTTTGATCTTCATTCAAATCACCGACCCGTATCTACTTCCAGGCGAACGATTACTCTATTGCACCAGACCGCGCGAGCGTCGCGCCGACACTAGATTGTTGCTTATGAAGTGGATCTGGCCAATCGCGGTGCAGCCGGTTCCCAAGATACGTTGAAGGAGGCGCTGGCACCGCTGGGAGTGCCTATACACCTGTATGCTTGGGGACCACGACGATTGGGTATTATTTCGCGCGGCATTCTTTTCCGTATCCAGCGCGTGGTGAACTATCAGGTAGGGTTGCAGTTCAAGAAGACCGAAGCGGTGCTATTCACCAATGAACCAGGTGATATCGGTCTGGTGCGGGGGCGGGGGGATGCGGATCAATTGTTCACCCTTGCGGAACACACAAGATTCGGAGAGTTGGGCGCGCCCAGCGACTAGTTGTGCGAACGATGCTTGGCCTGGCCAAACGCGGTTATTGCCGAGGCTCCCCGCCATGACGCCACATTGACTCCCACCCGTCGCCGCTTATGATCGTCCCGCTCCACAGGGCGAGATCTCCACGAGGCACGGCATATGGATTTTCAACTCAGCGAGGAACAAGCCGCGATCCGCGATATGGCGCGGGCTTTCGCCGCTGATCATTTCGCGCCGAACGCTGCGCGTTGGGACGCCGAGGAGGTCTTTCCGGTCCAAGAGCTTCGCATGGCGGCGGAACTTGGGTTGGCGGGTATTTATGTCTCCGATGACGTGGGGGGCGCCGGGCTTGGCCG
>JAPKDN010000559.1 GCA_028822575.1 Alphaproteobacteria bacterium
GGCCAAGCCTTGACCGGTCGCAGGCTGGCGAACAGCTCGAATTCCTCGCGCAGATCCAACTGCGGCGCGATCTCCCGGCCATCGGGATAACCGATTTCCGTTATGCCCATGGGACCCAGCACGATCGCATCGGTCTCGGATGCCCGGCGAATTGCGGTTTCGGGAAGCGCGGTGCCAGTCTTGACGTAATGCGCGGCCCCTGCCTTCTCGGTCCCGAACGACTACGTGAAGTCACTGATCTCATCCTGAAGCTTCTTCAGGATTTCGACGGTCGGATCGATAACCTTGCCGCCGATGCCATCACCCGGCAGGACGCTGGTCCGAAAGGCTGAACTGGCATTCATTTCAGGACCGTGCCCTGAACCAATTCAAAGATTTTCACGACCTTACCGTCCAACATCGGCGCCACCTCGGCGTCGAAGCTCTTGAAATGCGCCATGGCGAGATGTGCGTCGAAAGCGGCGCGATCGTCATAGACCTCATAAAGAAAGCATGCGTTCAGGTCATCCGTGCTGAAACACACATCGAATTGCCGGCACCCTGGCTCATCGTCAAGGCTAGCCTTGGCATTCTTCAGCATCGCCGACTGGAAGGCGGTGACGGATGCCGGTTTCACGGCGAATTCAACGGTGATGACGTACATGAGCAGATTCCCACGGTGAAAATAGTCTAGAAATAGATAAAACGTAGTGAGCGGAGGAGCAAGGTTATCGCTCAGATCGTGCGGCACGTGATCTCGGTTGGAGCCGAGGGAGCGTGAAAGGATTAGGCGTCGCGTCCTCCCCCGTTCAACACACCGTTTCCCGCGGTCCCGCTTGCGTCGCGCTGTTACGCCCACTAAGTGTGGCGCCACCTTAGCAACCTCGCCTTGGAGTAATCATGGCCAACAGCCCCAAGATCCTAGTTTTCGCTGGCAGCGCACGCTCGGCGTCGTTCAACAAGAAGCTCGCCGCTGCCGCCGCCGGGATGACGCGGGACGCCGGCGCCGAAGTGACATTGCTTGACCTCGCCGACCATCGCCTGGCGATGTATGACGGCGATGACGAGGCCGGCGGCGGCGTGCCCGCCGACGCCAAGGCGCTGCGCAAGATCTTCCTTGACCATGACGCGATGATTATCGCGTCGCCGGAATACAACAGTTCGGTCGCGCCGATGTTGAAGAACACCCTGGACTGGATCTCGCGCCCGGATGGGGACGATGCCATGGTCGTGGCCTACAAGGGCAAGACGGCGGGCTTGATCTCGGCCTCGCCGGGCGCGCTCGGAGGGCTTCGCGGTCTGGTGCATTTGCGCTCGATCCTCGGCAATATCGGGGTTACAGTCGTACCTCAGCAATTCGCTATGAGTGGCGCCAGTAAAGGCTTCAGCGACGACGGGTCGATCGCTGACGAAGGCCAAGCCGGAGCGGTCAAGGCGGTGGTCGACGCGGTGGTCCGCACTGCCGGCGCGCTGAAGGGATAACGCCTAGCGAGGACTAGCCATGACAAGCCCCGTCGTTTTCGACCAAGCCGTCGCCGGCGAATTTTTGCGGTATGCCGGCATGGTCGCGCGGCGGGGCTATATTCATAATACCCTGGGCAATATGGCAGCCCGTGCACCCCATCCGGATTTTGAGCATGGGCTTGCCTATACCAAGCATGCTGAAGTATCGCTCGAGGAGATGGATTCCGGTAATCTGGTGATCACTGATATCCCGACCAGTGCTCTATTGCACGGAACCAGGATCACCAGCGTCGGCCATAATCTCAACCGTGAGATCCTGCGCCTGCGCCCGGACATCAACGCCGTCATCCATGTCCATGACGACGCCACCGTTGCGTTCTTCGCCAGTGGCGGCTTCAGCGAGGTCGGAGTGTTGTCCCTCGACCTGCCCTTCATTCTCGGCAAGTGGCCGCATTACGTCGATGCGCATACGGACGTGGAGTCGGATGTTGGGCCGGTTGCTGGTTTTATCCAAGACACGAATTCGTTGGTCCTGCTTGGTCATGGCGTGACCACGCTCGGCCGGTCGCTATCCGAGGCCTATCATAGGCTGAACGCGTTTACCTCGGAGGTCCGCCGCAATATTCAGGCGGAACAACTGGCGGCGATCAAGGGCACGAAGCCGCTCTATCGTTCCCGCGAGGAAGTCGAGGAAATGCACCGGCTGGCGGAACGCATCATATATCCGGACCGGGCCGAGAGCGTGATGGCGGAGCCGTGCTGATCGACCAAACCTTGGCCTTGTGCCCGGCAGTGCCGGCTTGCGTTTCTCGCGAGGTAATCGCATACCCGTCTCGGCGAGATGCACGAAAGCCCAGGCAAAGCCATCAGCGTCGCGCGCCAGTGGCTCCTAACCCGAACGGTCTAAATCAATCGGCAGCGAAGCAGTAGAAATAGCCGTTGCCGACAGTTTTCCTAAGGTTTTCCTGGCTGCAACCACGTGAATTATGCGCCCCGTTACAGGAGGTGTTGCCGCCACTATGACGATCATGATGGCCGACCATGGCGCTGCCCTTAAGCGTTGCTGGTCCAGCTTGAGCAGGCCTTATCGCATTCTTACCGAAGAAAATAGGTGGTGCCGCCGGCCAAGGATAGACATCGGCGCGTGGCTATATGGCGCCCATCCTTGCCAGAGTGGCGGTGATGAGCGGCTCCCACTGGCGCACCTCGTCGCGTGCCTCCTTGGTCATGTTGAACACGCCTCCGCGACGATATACGAGACTGACCACGTCCAGGGTGGCGAGCAACGCGCTCACATCGGTGGAAACGAGGATGTCGTGGCGAATAGCCTCTATCACCAGATGCAGACTCGAGAGCTGACGAAAATCCTCTAACCCCTCGGCTTGGGGCGTCGGCGCGCCGCCCGCCTGGTTCCAAGAAGAAACCAAAGGGCCAGCGCTATGGCAGTCATAGGCGCTAGCAAACCCTGTAACCTTCGGCTTCCAATCGGTTGAATACCAATTTAGCGATGATTCGGTCCAAGGTTTTGGCAGGGTTGATTGGACGGTTTTTCAGCTGGAAACCTGAGCGGGGCTCCTTGGTTTTGGGAAAACACTTTTTTTGCACATTTTCATGACAACACCACACCTCACGACAAGGGCGTTGCGTAGTCTCGAAATCAGAGTTTGCCGTATCGTATTTACAATTAAGGTTAAATTCAGTTATAAATTGGTTGGTTTTCCAAATTTTAATCTGTTGATGATTTCCCGATCGGGGATGGCGAAATTCGGATT
>JAPKDN010000560.1 GCA_028822575.1 Alphaproteobacteria bacterium
ATGCTGCGCCTGCGCACCGATAACGGGATCGAGGGGATCGCCGTCACTTTCTATGGTGCCAATATGACCGGTAGCCTTCATGTCGCCGTAGAGGAATTGGCAGCGCTCACCATCGGCGAGGACCCGCTGCGGATTGAAGCAATTATCGCCAAGCTGATGAACGGCACCGGCGATTCTTGTGGGCCGGGCGGGATTTTCACCTTGGCGCTCTCGGCGATCGATATCGCGCTTTGGGACATCAAGGGCAAGGCACTGGAGCAACCGCTCTGGAAGCTGTTGGGCGGGCATGGCGACCGGGTTCCCACCTATGCCTCAGGCGCGATCCGCCGCGGCCTTAACGATGATCAGGCGCAACGCGCGGCGCGCACCCTGGTCGACAAGGGTTTCACCGCGATGAAGACCCAGATGGCCTTGCCGGGCAACCCAAGCATCGCCGACGAGATCCGCCGGGTCCAAGTGGTCCGCGAGGCGATCGGCCCGGATATCGAGCTGATGTGCGACATCAACCAGCGCTGGCGTCCGGAACAGGCGATCGATATTGGCCACCGGGTGGAAGATGTTGGGCTATTCTGGCTGGAAGACGTCACCACCCATGACGACTATCAGGGGCTGGCCCGGGTCACTGCGGCGCTGAAAACCCCAATCGCCGGCGGTGAATACGTCTGGGGCATCGCGCCGTTTCGCCAGATGCTAGAGGCCCGGTCGGTGGATATCGTCATGGTCGATATCCTGCGCGCCGGCGGCGTCACCCCCTGGATGAAGATCGCCGGCATGGCCGAGGCCTTCAACCTGCCGATCGTCAGCCACGTGATGCCTGAGATCCTGGTGCACCTGATCGCCGCCTGCCCGAACGGCCTGACGGTGGAGTACATGCCATGGATGCTGCCGCTTTATAAAGAAACCCCTGCGATCGAAAACGGCAAGCTCGTCTTGCCGACGACGCCCGGATTGGGCCTCGTATTCGACGAGAAAGTGATCGCTGGGTTCAGGGTTTGAGGTTGCCTTAAATGCGAATTCATCGCCCAAGCCATCATGAAATTCACGGCCGATATAGGGCGCGAACCAGTATATCAAAAAAACGAAGCCGGCGCCCGTGAGCCCCGTCTCATTTCATGTTTGCGGGCAATATACCAACGCAGCAATCATCCCTACGACGCACTCAAATAATATAAGACCTCAACACATGCTATATCCATCCTCTCTAACCCGGAAATCACTCGAGTCCATCGAAGCAACGTTATCCTCCCCCCGATTAGCTCGATATCTGGAACGGTCGGCTTTGCGAGGACTTCTATCTTGCCGTGCCGTTCGCCGAGGTGGCGGTAAGAAACGCAATTCACCTGCCTATTGGGAAACGTTCTTAGATAAAGCCGTTTGGCAATGGATCATTCAAGGATCTTTTTAGACCCGCAGTAATGGCGAAAAATGTTTGCGTCCTGGCGGACCCGCGCGCAAAGAAAAAATCCGAATTCAGTCCAAATTACGAGATATTGGGTATCTCGCTTGGGATATGACCTGAAAAAATCCTTTCCGACCTTACCGTGTTCATTAGATCGGATCGAGCGCTTCAGGAAATTGGATCAACTAAAGTCGTTTAGGAATTGAGTGGCGCATCATGAGGCCATTTTTCATCGACGACCCAGAGCAGAGCTTGAAAATTTTATAAACTTAATCGGTTGTATCGATTTTGACACACAATGGCTTGCGCAAGAACCTTGCTGGATCGCGCAAGTGCTTAGCCGTAAGCCGCCGGTCTGTATATCGACGCATCCCAGGAATCTCACGACCGCCCTTCCCGACCTAACTCGGAATTATCCCGTCATACTCGGGAATATTCGGATTCAATAGATCCCAGGGCTGGGCGCTGGCGACATAGATCACCCGGACACCCGGGTTGGCGTCGTTGATCAGAAACACTGGGGAGCCGCTATCACCACAGAACGCGTGCTGCAATGGATGCCCAGCATCGGCAGGGTTTTCGAACATCCAGGGCTCGCCCTTGGTAACGGTGAAGTCGGATAATACCACCAGCAGCTCCAGCCGTTGGTCGTTCTTTAGCAATCCATGCAATAGCAGTTTTCCATGTATTTCCCCGCGCGCTACCTCTCATAGCGAACGGCGAGGCAAGCATAGCCACCGATGAATTGTTCAGGCATGAGTCGTCTCCTAAAATTTACCTAGGCAGCCGCTTTTCCAGAAACTTACACCAGCGAACAGCGGTGATCTGGAATTTGGAAAGCCTCCTAATCCCCGCCGCGCCTCCAACCACACCTAAAGAATCGGAATCGGTCCACCACAATTAACCCTCGACCCATTCCCCAGTAACGCCAGCAAACTCTGAACGACGATTGGCGCGATGATGTTCTTGTCCCACGTGAGTTCGTGATTCAAGTATTTTTACTCGCGATCAACACCGGTCAGAGGACACAGATTCGTGATGTCGAAAACAAACTATCGAATAACGGTGGCTTTACCGGCCAGAAGTTCCAAATAATGCATGCCCGCCACGGCCAGGTCGCCAGGCGAAGGTGTCTTAAAATTCAGCGCCGTGTTTCAGTTTGGAAGGGGTTTTTTCTGGAAGGATACGGCAAAAGCCGCGTTTCAAGGGTGAGACCATCGGCATGTACCAATATGAGCGCGTAGAACCCCGGCGGTGCGCGAACGGCGAGAACAAGACTCCTAGGCCTTTCCGTGCCGTTCCTGGAAGTGTTATTTCCAGAAAAGCGCTCCCCGCTCTTTACGATTAGGGTTTTCACGGCGGTGACGTCAGTTGCCTGTAATTTCCTGGTCTTTGCGTCAGAGGGAATGACGACGTCCAGGCCGTATTGTAATCGACCTGAAACCCACCCGATATAACCGTTTGGCCGAGAGCCACGTGGATCAGCCACAACATGAACACCAAAGCGTTTCGATTGTCTTTGGTGAATGAGAAACCAGTGCTATGGATCTCTCTCCAACCGTTCCTGCCCCATTATTCCTTCTCGACTGCCTCAAGAAACCCATCGATCAGGCCGTCCGAAGCCTTGATGACATGCTCGGCCGCCGGGAAGCTACCCCCTTGGACGTCGGCTATGAATTCCTTGAAGCCAGCGACCCGCTCGGCCTGCATGGCTTGCTGCAGTTTGTAAAAGTCTCGGTATTGTCTGGAGTGCCGCGGATAGGGCGGCGGGTTGTTGCCGAGAATGTCTTCGGCAAAAAGGAACTGAATATCACCG
>JAPKDN010000561.1 GCA_028822575.1 Alphaproteobacteria bacterium
CGATATGACAGGCGTGATTGCTAACGCTTATATGGGTTTGAAGTAAGGCGTGACCGGCACGGAGCAAGAGATAATTGATTTTTTTCGAGAATCCTTGGCTTCTTATCGGTGTCCGCGATAAATTCAATTCGTGGACGATATTCCGAAAACCAGCACCAATAAGATCATGCGTGGGGAACTCCATACGCTGGATGACGACTAGGCAATAGAAGCCTTCGGACCCGAACAGAAATCCATTGAGGCACCGCTGGAGTTTCTAAGATCTCGCTACAGCGCTCCTAAAATTCCCGCCGCCTTGGCCGCCGCGTGGTCCCAGGTCCAGTTTTCGGCGATGTGCGTCGCCGCCCTGGCGCCGACCGCCTGCGCCTCGTCTCTATTTTCATAAATCCGGCGCATCAGCAGGCGGAGCTGATCGAAATCTGGTTCCGACCACATGCCATAGTCGCCATCGGCCATGGTCGCCGGCATCCAAGGGCATGGCGATGGCTTCCAATCCAGCAGGTATCCCGTCTCGGCTGTCATGTAATCGGCGGGGCCGCTGAAATGCGTAGCGATCACCGGCAGACCGCACGCCATCGCCTCGGAGATTGGCAAGCCCCACGGATCGGAGCGGGTTGGAAAGATCGCAGCATCGGCGGCGGTGAAAAGACCCGCCATTCGCTCGTTTTTGATACCGTTTGGCAAAAAGGTCAGCTGTTCCAAGCAGGACAGATCAAGCGCCCGAAGTTCATCAGCGATATCAATGTCGGGACGATGTGGGTTATTGCAGCTCAAAACCAGGCGCACGCCTGGATCCCCTGCGAATTCGGCGTCGAAGGCCCGCAACAGATCCGCGGTGCCCTTTCGGTGTTGCCAGCGACCAACCGTGATGAACTTGAACCCGTCGAGCTCGCCAACGGCCGGATCGGGCGCAATGCCCGGATTAAAGACCGAGACGTCCATGCCATGCGGCACGATATCGATACGATCTGCTGAGAAGTCATTATCAATCAACATGTCCCTCCCCCAGGTACAAGGCACCCAATAACGGTCGACCTCTCGCAAGGGGGCGAACCAACCATCCGGCAGCTTACTGGTCTCCCAGATGACGTAAGCGATCTTCATACCGGGCATATTGCGCATGTATGGCGCCTGGTCTCCCCATGAAAACAATATGTTAGATAGATCATTCGTATGGGCATGGGGCCTCACTTCGGGCGTGACCGCGACCCAATCATTTTTCCCACGGGGCAAACCTGTTCGATAAACCGGCATTAGGCGCGCGAGCGCGTCTGCGAAATTACGGGTCAGAACGTTATACCCCTCCTCGCCCTCGAACCATCCGAGGATATGTGCGGCTGAGATCGTCGCTTGGGTCGTCATGGCATGGCCCTTTTACCGTTTGCGTTGAAAAATGCGTCGCCATGGCGTCTCGGTCAAGCTGGACCGCGCCACAAAGTCCTCAACGCGGCATAAACTTCTATTGGCTGCCTTCAACCATGCCGAACCTGCTAGGTTTGCGGCTCAGCCACCAAGGGCAACAGCACACGGGATAAATTATCATGTCGCAGTCGCTTTCAAATCTGCCGTCAGCTGTCACTAGCCTGCGGGAATGGCTTGATCGCATGGATACCAGCGGTCGTCTGGCAAGGGCTAAGCCCGGCATTCCATTGGAATACACATTGGCGGCGGTGGCCAAGCGGCTGGATGGCGAGAAGGCGGTGCTGTTCCCGGAGCCGGATGGACATCCGGTTTCGGTCATTTCCGGCATCGTCTCGCGCCGTGAGTGGATCGCCGAGGCAATGGGGGTTGAGGACAACACTTTGCTCGATCGCTTTCGTGACGCGGTTCTCAATCCCCTGCCCTGGGAAGAAGTCGGGCACGCTCCGGTTCAAGAGGTTGTGCATAACGAGAAGATTAACCTGAAATCCGTGCTGCCGATACCGACCCATAACGAGCTTGACAGTGGCGCCTATATCACCGCTGGGTTGGTGATCGCGCGGAACCCAGAAACCGGCAATCAGAACGTGTCTATCAACCGCTTGCAGATCAGTGGTCCGAACCGGTTGGGAGTTCTGATTCTCCCCCGCGACCTGCACCGGTTCCATGATGCTGCCGAAATCAAGGGGGAGGCGCTTCCGGTAGCCATCGTGATCGGTGTCGACCCGATGACCCTGCTCGCGAGCCAGGCGATCCTGCCGATCAATCACGATGAGTTGATGGTCGCTGGCGCGCTGATGGGTCGCCCGTTGGAAGTGGCTAAATGCTTGACTAGTGAGGTCCGCGTGCCAGCCCAGGCCGAGATTGTCATCGAGGGACGGTTGTTGCCCGAAGTGCGCGAGATGGAGGGACCGTTTGGCGAATTTCCGCAATATTATGGACCTGCTGACAATCGCCATGTGATCGAGGTTGACGCGATCACCCATCGTGGCAAGCCCTTGTTCCATACAATCGTTCCAGCGGCGATGGAGCATCTGCTGCTTGGTGCGATCCCGCGCGAGGCTTCCTTGATCGCGTTCCTGCAACGCAGCTTTCCGAGCGTTCTGGACGTGCATCTCTCGCGCGGCGGGGTCTGCCGGTATCATCTCTACGTGAAGATTGCCAAACGCTGGGAGGGCGAGCCGAAGAACATCATCATGGGCGCCTTCGCTGGCCACGCCGACATCAAACAAGTGACCGTAGTGGACGAGGATGTGGACGTCCACGAACCGATGGCGGTGGAATGGGCGGTGGCGACCCGCTTCCAGGCGGCGAGCGACCTGGTCGTGGTGGCGCGCGCCCAAGGTTCCCGCCTCGACCCCTCGGCTACTGACGGTCTGGTCGACAAGATGGGATTGGACGCCACCAAATCTCGGGTCGGCGATCCGTTTCGCTACACCGTGGTGCATGTTCCGGGGGAAGATGATCCTACTCTCGAAGAGACCTGGCTTGCGGGGTAGGGGCGCGTTTAAAAATTCTCTCTAACGTCGATTGTGCGATCATTGATGGATGATATTCAAAGCGCGAGTTTCTTAACAGTGGACGCATAAATACACGATAATAGCTGAAAGAATACAACATAAAAAATTAATTATTAAGTAAAAAATTTTTAATAATTAGAGCAAATTTTACAGGTAAGAAAAAAAATACATATATAGACTGGCTAGTAAAAAGTATTAAAGCAAAAAAAACTATTAATTTATTTAACGATATGTACACGTCGACAATGGATGTAAATACTTGTGCTGAAA
>JAPKDN010000562.1 GCA_028822575.1 Alphaproteobacteria bacterium
CAGGTTTTTGACAAGGATGTGTAAGGTTTTTCATAGGTTTTATGTAGAAGACATATAAATGGAATGTACACTGTTTTTAATATGTTTTACAAGTGTTTTGTGGGGGGGGGGGCGCATCCTTCTGGCAAAGGCGGGCCATGCCAAAGTGGATCAGGAGCTTCCCACGCCCATCGCCGCTCGACGCTGGATCCGGTATTTATCCCGATCTGATTCAAGAAAACTTATTCAACTATTCCTCAGTGGCAATCCGCGCCGATTCCCGATTGGGCTTCCAAAGCCTTGGTGAATTTGCTAAAGGGGAACCGGATTAGTAAATTTCCCACAGGTATGGCAAATCATGACAATTCAAAATCATCAGCTAAACCAGATGGATTAGCCAAAGTGCTTTACCGATGGCTCCTTGCGCCGGCAGTCATCCGGCAGGGAAACCAGGAAGTGCTGCTCATTCGTGAGTACTTGGGCAAAGCACCAGGCGTCTTTGTTGAAGTCGGCGCGAACGATCCGTTCATTGATTCGCAGACGTGGGCTTTGGAATCTGACGGTTGGACGGGGCTCCTCGTGGAGCCGTTGGCGGAGAAAGCCAGTGAATTGTGCGAAAAACGCAAGGCGATCGTGGAAGCAGTTGCCTGCGGGTCACCAGAACTCGATGGAACTGAAGCGGAGTTTCACGTCTCACACCGGAAGGACGCCCTCTCTTCTCTCAACCCCATTGGTGCTAAGCCGGGCACTGAGTTTTCCGAAACTCGGCGCGTGCCCGTTCGGACGCTGGATTCCTTGGTCGAGAAGGCCGGCTTTGAGCAGATTGATTTTCTCTCGATCGACGTCGAAGGGTTTGAATCCGAAGTGCTCAAGGGAGCCACCCTCGAGCGGCTTCGCCCGCGCCTTTGCCTGATCGAGGATTGGGCCATTGATTGGACGGTGCACCGGCAGATGACTGCGGCGGGGTACAAGCGCGTGCGGCGAACGCAGGTTAATTCGTGGTACGTTCCTCGGGAAGCCCGGTTTCCCATCTCTATTCTCGGCCGCTTCCAGCTATTTAGAAAATATGTTTTGAACGTACCCATCCATCGCATGCGCCACCGTGTCGCCGCCGGATAGTTTCCCAGTTATTGGTTTCGCTCGGCAATTATTTCGCACAACTTGTCTCCCGCTTCACCCAAAACCTCTCCCCAGCCCCTACCGTCCTTTCCCGCAATTCGGACACTAGGGTACCAAGGTGTCCGATCGTGCGTCACGGGCCATTCGCGTCTCAGTATATCATCCCGCACCACAACCGTTGGCACATCGAGCGCACCCGCCACGTGGGCCAGCGTGTTGACGATGGTGATCACGCCGTCCAAGGCGGCGACTTGGGCTGCAAAGTCGTCCATATTCACCAACTGATCAATGGATTCATCGGTGATTACATTTTCACGGCCCAGAATCTTAAAATGAGGGTTCACATTTCCATATTGCAAGGAGACGAATCCGGCTTGGGTTCGTCTGATGAAATCCGCCCAATCGCTCACCCCTGGGGTCTCCTTAGCAAAATGGG
This sequence comes from Alphaproteobacteria bacterium, assembly GCA_028822575.1. The sequence goes on from JAPKDN010000562.1 coordinate 1,535, forward strand.
AACTGTACCAGCAAATCCCGATCAGTCGCTGGTGTCCCCGGCTACGCGAATCCGCCCTGTACTTTTGCCTCAATTGCTCGACGAGCTTTTGGTCTGCCACTAGGAAATCATCCGTCTCATCCGGGGGGGGTGCAGTTGGTAAAAAGTGGGCCAACATCCGATCCGGGGAAATGACATAATCAAAAGCGCCTTCATCGATTGCTTCCGTTGCTGCCTGTACCTTGAGGGTGGGAAAACTGCGGTGAAATGTTTCAACCAAGCGCGGCTCCAACACCGCCATCACTCGGCTGGCTTGGTGGGTAACACGGCGCATCAAGCGTGCCCGTCGGTATCCAACCGCGAGGCCTTGGCGGTCCGAGGGTTGCAACTGAATGAGCACGTTCTTGCCCTGAAGATCTTCTCCCCTCCATTCGTTGGGAATTGCTTTGGGTTTCCTATTCAATTGGTCAATCCAGAGCCGCTGGCTATCTTCATAACATCCCAATTGAGAAAGCACGGAAATCATTTCTTTGAGAGTGTGGCGATGCCCACACGCTTCGGCAAGGGCGGTGACGGTCTTCACCCGCTCCCGTACCAACGCCCAATCGCGGGTCGGGATCGACCGGCGATAAGCGGAATAGGCCAGACCCAGTTTGGGGCTGCGCGCGAAACGTGCTACTTGCCGCCGCAGTTGCTTTCCTTTGTCCCGCCGCCACGATATTGTTCGCCAGGCGTCTTCCGAAATCCAGCGGGGTCGTTTCTTAAACAGCATATTCGGAAAAGGTAACGATGAATTCAGGGGACTATGAGCTGGCGAACTCGCTCCAGGTCTTCAGGGGTATCCACGGAAACCGCCCCATCAGCCGGTGTGGCCACCATTGCTACATCGTAACCGTGCTCAATGAAGCGCAGCATCTCGACGCCCTCGGCCAGTTCAACCGGTCCTGGATGATGGCTTCCGAAGATTTTCAGCCCTTCCTTGCGAAACGCGTACAGGCCGAGTTGCCGGCGGTGGGTGACCGAGCCGCTCTTGGGAAAAGGAATGGGCAATCGAGAATACGCCAAAGCCAATCCGCCTATGGTGAGTGAAACTTTGACCGCATTCACATCCACCACTTCCGAGGGGTGAGAGATTTCCTGATAGCCATTGGAGGCCATCACGTTGTCGTTCTGATTCTCGACCATCGCTTTGGTTACCAACTCGATGGCCAGCGGATCGATCATCGGTTCATCGCCTTGGACGTTGACGTAGATTTCCGCGTCGATGGAATCCATACACTCCACCAATCGGTCGGTGCCCGTGGGGTGATCGCCCCGCGTCATCACCACCGACAACTCCAAGCGTTGGCAGGTTTCCTTAATGCCAGGGTCGTCCGTCGCAATCCAAATTTCGTCCAGTATCCCCACCTTGGATGCCTGACGATGCACGTGCCACATCATCGGTTTGCCGTGGATATCCGCCAGCGATTTTCCGGGAAAACGCGAGGCTCCGTGTCGGCACGGTATGATTCCCACAACTTTCATCAATCGCTTGCGTTCTCCTCCGATATCAGCAAATCCGAAATCTCCGAGAGCACCCAACAATTCTCCTTCGGTTGATCCCCGTATCCCCAAGTGGCGTGAGCGTAGTCGACCCTCGCCCGCTGGGCCGCTTCGAAATCGGAATTCATATCTCCAATGTATAACGTCTCTGAG
>JAPKDN010000563.1 GCA_028822575.1 Alphaproteobacteria bacterium
AACAACGCCGACAAGAAATGGCCAAGATTGCCGGTAAGTATGCAGAGCAGGCGAGGGTATCTGTCCGTAACGTCCGCCGTCATTGCATGGATGAGCTAAAGCAGCTTGAGAGAGGTGGGCACCTGTCCGAGGACGATCAAAAGGTCTATGCCGATGAAGTTCAAGAAATGACTAACAAAACAATCAGCGAAATAGACGACGCCTTTGCCCAAAAACAAACGGATATCACGCAAGTATAATGCCGCTAGCCCCTGCCTACGACGAAACTCCAAATCTGCCGACCCATGTTGCAATCATTATGGACGGCAACGGGCGATGGGCAACCGCGCGCGGTCTGCCACGTTTTGCGGGGCACCAACGCGGCGCCGAGGCCGTTAGAGAGGTCATCGAGGGCTGTAATCGATTGGGCGTTCGATATCTCACCCTGTACGCGTTCTCGTCAGAAAACTGGAAGCGGCCCGAGGCCGAAATCAATGACCTCATGGGGCTGCTTCGGATTTACGTCAAACGGGAGCTGTTGGGTCTCCACAACAATGATGTGCGGTTGCGCTTCATCGGCGATCACGTCGCGCTGCCAAATGACATTCAAGACTTGATCAATGGTGCCGAAGAACGGACGCGTGACAACGCGGGCCTGAACTTGGTCATCGCTCTCAATTACGGGGCGCGAAATGAGATTCTGGCTGCCTGTCGCCAATTAGCCGAAGACGTAAAAGCCGGTCGCGTTGAAACGGATGCCGTCACGGAACAGGTATTCGCGTCGCGTCTGAGCACCCACGGCATTCCCGACCCGGACCTCCTTATTCGTACTAGTGGGGAACAACGCCTTAGCAATTTTCTGCTGTGGCAGTCGGCGTATTGCGAGCTCTCGTTTGTCGACACGCTGTGGCCCGACTTCACAGAAGAGCACCTAAACAAAGCCATCACAGACTACCAAAAACGCGAACGCCGCTACGGCGCGACCAGCACCTAGGAAGTGGCGTTGATTGGTGAGTCTATGCGGCTGAGAATTGCGTCCGCCGTTGTCTTGGCCCCGATGGCCCTTGCCGCGGTCTATGCCGGCGGTTGGTCGACGGTCGCCCTAGTTGCCGTGGCCGGAGTTCTAGCTGCAAACGAGTGGGACCGTCTAAGCGGCGGCCCAGGTCTGCCGGGGGCAACGGCGATCATTCAGGCGCTGATCGTTCTCGCCGCCTCGATCCTTGCAGGGCTCGAACTCTACGAGGCCGCACTTGGCGTCGTCATCGTTGGGGCCGCAGCGACGGCCAGCTATGCGGCGCTCCGTGATGGAACACCGGTATGGTCGGCACTGGGAGTTCTCTACCTGGCCCTGCCAATGATTGCGCTGATCTGGATGCGCCGTGACGAGGCAGGCGTCGTGGTTTTGATCTGGCTGCTCCTAATTGTGTGGGCCACGGATATTGCCGGCATACTCGTTGGCAAGGTGGTTGGCGGGCCAAAGCTATGGCCACGCATCAGCCCAAATAAGACTTGGTCTGGCGCAGTCGCCGGGGTTGTCGCCGCGGCAATCGTCGGGGCAATCACGGCCGGTCTGCGCGAGAAGGCAACCCTTGGCATAATGATCCCTCTCAGCGTCGGTCTCTCAGTGATTTCGCAATTAGGTGATCTCGCAGAATCTGCCGTCAAGCGCTACTACGGGGTGAAGGATACGGGTACCCTGATCCCCGGGCATGGAGGTATTCTCGACCGGATCGACGGTCTCCTGCTCGTCCTGCCTGCCGCTGCCGCGATTGCCTTACTGAATAAGGGAAGTGCCCTGATATGGCCCTAGCCGAACCGCAAGCCGCGAGCACCCCCCGCCGGGTGTCGGTGCTTGGATCGACAGGGTCGGTCGGATGCAACACGCTGGACCTGATCGATCGCAACCCTGAATCATTCCAAGTTGTGGCGCTCACAGCCAACAGTAATGTCGACGCGCTCATCGCCCAGGCCATGAAGTTCCGTCCTGAGGTAGTCGCGATTGCGGATCCAGCGTGCTACCGCCCACTGAAAGATGCGCTCTCAAATACCGGAATCGAGGTCGCCGCAGGCGCTCAATCCGTGATCGAAGCCGCAGCGCACCCGGCGGATTGGGTGATGGCAGCAATTGTCGGCGCGGCCGGTCTTGCGCCAACCATCGCCGCTGCGCGACAAGGCGCTATTCTCGCGATCGCCAATAAGGAGTGTTTCGTCACGGCGGGTGATCTCTTCCTCGCTGAAGTGAGGCGACACAGCGCGACGGTGCTGCCTGTGGATTCCGAACACAACGCAATTTTCCAGGTGTTCGACTTTAATGGTCGCGATGCCATTGAGCGGATTATTCTTACCGCGTCTGGTGGGCCCTTCCGCGAAACCCCCCTCAAAGAACTCTCCCAAGTGACCCCCAGTCAGGCGAGGGCGCACCCAAACTGGGATATGGGTGCCAAGATCTCAATCGACTCAGCAACCATGATGAACAAGGGCCTCGAGCTCATTGAGGCGCACTACCTGTTCGATATGCCCGCCGAAGACATCGAAGTGCTCGTACATCCACAATCAATCGTTCATAGCATGGTGGGGTATGTGGACGGATCGGTTCTGGCGCAACTTGGAACGCCAGATATGCGTACACCCATCGCTTACACCCTGGCTTGGCCAGAACGAATGGCTGCACCATCTGGTCGGCTCGATTTGTCTGCGATTGCAATGCTCACGTTTGAGGTACCTGACTTGGCACGCTTTCCGGCCCTCCAGCTTGCCCGAGCTGCCCTAGCCGAGGGCAATGGCGCGCCGACCATTCTTAACGCGGCCAACGAGGTTGCCGTCGCAGCATTCATGGAGGGGCAACTTGGTTTCCTCGACATCGTGCCCGTCGTTGAACGCACGTTGGAAACGATGATCGGCCGTGTCCCGACCTCGCTATCCGATGTCGTCGCGATTGACGAAGCAGCTCGGCGCGCCGCAGCTGTGAATATAGCTCACCGCGGAGACGCTTAGTATGGAGTTTCTTGCCGAAGCGGCCTTGAGGGTCCTACCGTTCCTAGCGGTCATTACGGTCGTAGTGTTTTTTCACGAGCTCGGACACTTCTTGGTTGCACGCTGGAATGGCGTACGCGTGGACACGTTCTCAATTGGTTTCGGTGGCGAGATATTTGGCTGGAACGACAAGCATGGTACGCGCTGGCGCGTCAGTTGGGTTCCGCTGGGCGGCTACGTGAAGTTCTTCG
>JAPKDN010000564.1 GCA_028822575.1 Alphaproteobacteria bacterium
CGTGGATAATAAAACGATCACTTGTGAATCTATAGAACAATTGATCACGGTCTGCGGCCAATGGGATGAGTAGGACAAATTGGCTATATTCTTTTGTGAGGATTGGATGACACGGATACGGGATCGCGCTAGTGTTTGTGATAGCGCTGCGGATCGCCGGACGTCAAAAACTAGACTGGCAAATGATCGCTCAAGCTTCTGGAGGTCAACGGCGCGATGATCACTAGGGAGCCTGAATATGTCTGTGACAGAGCACGTCCAAGCCCTGAAACAAAAGCATGTGAAACTGGAAACGGAACTTGGAAATCAAGAAAGCCGTCCGATGCCGGATACCAGGGTGATTACGGATCTAAAACGACAGAAACTTGCGATTAAGGACAAGATCGTTAAGCTTTCGTAGCACTAATCGCGACAGACTGATTGGGCTGTCAAAGCACGGCGGACGACCTAACTGCAGGTATGGTGCCGCGTTCGCGCGCGGCAGAGAGACAGTTTAACCTGAACTTTCCCCGTTTGAACAAAGTAAGATTGGAATGGACGCATGCTGAGCGTCGATGAAGCCATTACGTCGCGCCGGTCGGTGCGAGCGTTTAAATCCGACCCGGTGCCGCACGATAAGGTGGCTCATATACTCAAAGTGGCCGCGCGCGCGCCGAGTGGCACCAATATGCAACCTTGGCACGTTCATGTTTTGACAGGTGACGCCTTGACGTCCTTGAGCGATGCGGTGCTCGATGCCTTCTGGAACGAGCCCGAAAAACACGAGGCCAGCCGCCTCCATTATCTCGAGAAGAACCGGGATCCTTATTTGGCACGGCGCCGTAAGGTTGGTTGGGACATGTATGGTCTGCTCGGCATTGGGAAGGGTGAGCACGAAAAAACCCGCGAGTTTCATGCGCAGAATTTCAAGTTCTTCAACGCACCGGTCGGCATGATTTTTACCATCGACCGCGATATGGGATGGATGAGCTGGTTGGACTACGGCATGTTTATCCAGAACATCTGCGTGGCCGCGCGGGGGCAGGGATTGGATACTTGTCCGCAGGCGGCTTGGGCGGGGTTTCACGATGTGGTTGAGACGCATCTGGGACTAACGGATGTGCAGCTGGCGCATTGCGGCTTGAGCCTTGGCTATGAGGATACGACCGCTGAAGTGAATAAGCTTGAGACGGTGCGCGAGCCGCTTGAAGAATTCGTGACGTTCCACGGAGGATAAGGCCATGGCGGGACCACTTTCCGGTATTAAGATTCTCGACCTGACGACGGTCGCGTTTGGGCCGTATGCGACGCAGATATTGGCCGATTATGGCGCGGAGGTTATCAAGGTGGAATCGCTGGAAGGCGATATCACTCGTGCCATTGCACCGATGAAGAGCGCCGGGATGGGACATTTCTTTTTAATGTCGAACCGAAACAAACGCTGTATCGTCCTCGATTTAAAAAGTGAGCCGGGCCGGAAGGCATATCTAAAATTGGCGGAGGGCGTTGACGCCATTGTGTGTTCGGTGCGTCCGGCCGCGATGGCGCGCCTGGGTCTGGATTATGAGGCCTGCAAGACCGTTAATCCAAACGTCGTTTACATGGAACTGGTCGGCTTCGGCCAAGCGGGACCGTATGCAAAGCGCCCGGCCTATGACGACATCATTCAAGGGATGTCGGGCATGGCAGCGATGCAGGGTGGTCGCAAAGGGCCGCCACGCTTCGTCAATTCGTCCGTCTGCGACAAGATTGGCTCGCAATTCATCGTACACGCAACGATGGCGGCGCTATTCCACAAGGAACGAACTGGCGAGGGACAATTGGTCGAAGTGCCGATGCTTGAATCGATGGTCGGCTTCAATATGGTCGAGCATCAATCCGGGCAATGCTGGGACCCCGCGTTGGGAGAGGCTGGCTACGAGCGCTCGATGGTTGAATACCGGCGTCCTTATGCGACAGCGGACGGGCATGTTTGTGTGTTGCCTTATAATACAAAGCAATGGCGAGCGTTTTTTGAATTGATGGAGCGGCCTGAATTGGTCGATGACCCCAGGGTGAATGACGCCAAGGCGCGGAGCGAAAACATAGGAGATCTCTATGTGATAGTCGCCGAATGCGTTGCGAATTGGGCGACCGAGAAACTTTTGAAAGCGCTCGACCAAGCCGATATTCCAAACGGTCCGGCGACTCCACTTGGTGAGCTGGCGGATGATCCACATTTGCAGGCTGTCGGTCTATTCCAAACATTCGACCATCCGACCGAGGGCCGCATTCGATTGGTTGGACCCGCGGCGACATTTTCCAAGACACAACCGAAGATCCGCACCCTTCCGGCCGGTCAGGGTGCGCACAGCGTCGAAGTCTTGCGCGAAGTGGGCTACGGCGATGCGGAGATCGAGGCCATGCTCGATTCGGGTGCCACCCTTGATGGTAGACCGGCGGTGGTGAAACCAGCAGCAAAATAGCCGCTTTTGCGGCCTATCGCTGTTCTTTTTTCGCCAGCTCGCTATAAGGGATGCCTTTATCGACGCGGATATCCTGAGGTAACCCTAGAACGCGTTCAGCGATAATATTGCGGAGAATTTCGTCCGTCCCGCCCGCGATGCGCCCACTTGGAGCATCCAGCAAGGCGTCTTGGAACATGCCTCGCATCGGAGCGTAGTCGGCGCTAGAGACCACCCCCCCGGCATCCATCAAGTCCATGCCGAAAGCCGCGATATCCTGGCGCATTTTTCCCGTCAGCGCTTTCCCAATGGAATTCTCCGGGCCGGGGTCTTCGCCACGTGAGAGCGCGGTAAGGCTGCGGAAGCGGGTTAAAGTGACGCCGCGTCCGTTGACGTACCAGTCGGCGAGTTTGTCGCGGACACCGCCGTCTTCGATGGCGGGTCCGTCTTCCAGTTCAATCTCTTTTGCCAACTCAAGCGCTTCTTCGAATCCAGGAGCCGGCCGCTCGCCGATGGCCAGACGTTCGTTCATCAACGTGGTTAAGGACACTCGCCAGCCGTCTCCAACTTCACCCAGGCGTTGGCTGTCGGGCACACGGACGTCAGTGAAAAAGACTTCGTTGAAGTTTGATATGCCGGAAATTTGGTCAATGCGCCGACACTCGATGCCGGGTGACTTCATGTCGATGAAGAAGTAGGTGAGGCCCCTATGCTTGGCCTGGCTCGGGTCGCTTCGCGTCACAATGACACCGTAGTCGCAGAAATGTGCACC
>JAPKDN010000565.1 GCA_028822575.1 Alphaproteobacteria bacterium
GGCGTTTTGGGACAACCGCTGTGCGTTGCATCACGCCATGTGGGATTATTTTCCTGAGGTTCGCCAAGGCTATCGGGTCACGGTCAAGGGTGACCGCCCCGTCTGAGACCACTTGATTATCGTGTGTCTGCTTATTGGTTAACGTTGTCGTGCTCGCGCGTTTTGGAGGCTCCACCAATGCCCCGCATCCCCATAGTCGGTTACGCCGACCGCTTCTCCCTCGCGCCTGGCGAGACCATCGAGTTCAAGGTCTCCAGCGGCTCGGCGAAGCCATTTGCGGCGCGGCTGGTGCGGGTGATCTCCGGCGATCCTGGCCCCATGGGGCCAGGGTTAATCGAGGAGGATATCGCGGCTGATATCGCGGCGGATTATCCGTCTCGTTACCAGCCGACCCGGCTTGGTTCGTATATGACCGTCGAGGCGAGCAGCATTTTCGAGGGGTTGGACAGTTTCACCATCGGCGCCACAATCGCGCCGACGGCCCCGGATAAGGGTCAACAAGCGGTCATAGCGCGCTACGCCCCCGAAACCGGTGCTGGCCTGGCGCTGGTCATTGGCACGAATGGCGCGGGTGTGCTGGCCGGAAATGGTAGTGGTCCCGAGGCGGTACGCGAGACCCACAAGGCCTTCGCAGCGGAGCGTTGGTACCATGTCTGGGCGAGCTACGATGCCGCCAGCGGCCTGATCAGGGTCGGTCAAAGCCCTGTCAAGGAACGGATCGACGCTGATGACGAAGGGACGGCCGAGATAAAGATCGCTGGCTCACCAAGCATAGCTCCGGAACATCCCTTGGTGATCGCCGGGCTTGGCGGCGCCAAGGTCTCAAGCCATTTCAACGGCAAGATCGAACGGCCCTTTGTCATTAAGGGCGTGCCGAGCGACGACAGGATCATCCAAATCGCGGCGGGCGGCGGCGACCCGGCTCTGGTCGCCGCCTGGGATTTCGCTCAAGACGTATCTGGCCCCAGTGTACCCGATGTCGGCCCGAACGGTTTGCATGGCACCCTGATCAATCTGCCGACCCGCGCGGTCAAGAGCGCGGCCTGGGACGGCTCCTGCTTTGACTGGACCAAGAAGCCCGAGCATTACGCCGCCGTACATTTCCACGATGACGATCTCTACGATTGCCGTTGGGACAGTGATTTCAGCTTTACCGTGCCCGAGGGCTTCAAAAGCGGCGTCTATGCCGCGCGGTTAAAGACAGCCGAAGGCGACGAGGAGATGGTGCCGTTTTTCGTCACCGCGCCGAGGGGAAAGCCGCGCAATCGGATTTGCGTACTGATCCCAAGCTTCACCTACACGGTCTACTCCAACATCGCCCGTGGCAATACCAATGACGCGATGCGAGAGCGCATGGCCGAATGGGGCGCCAGCCCCTATTCCACCGACGATCATCCTCAATTCGCGCTATCGACCTACAACTATCATTCTGACGGCAGCGGCATCGGCTATTCCTCGCGCCGGCGACCGGTGATCACCATGAGGTCGAACGTGATATCTTATCCAGAGGTCGAAGGTTCGGGCTGCCGGCATTTCCCCGCCGACAGCCATCTGTGGTACTGGCTCGAGACCAAGGGCCACGACTTCGACGTAATCACCGATGACGAGTTGCACAACTGGGGTGTCGACGCGGTCAGTGGTTATGATTTGCTGATCACGTGCTCGCATCCAGAATACCACACGCCTGGATCGTTGGACGCGTTACAAGACTATGTGGATGGCGGTGGGCGGTTCCTCTATCTCGGCGGCAATGGCTTTTACTGGAAGGTCGCGGTCAGCGACGGCTGGCCCGACGCGGTGGAAATCCGTCGGGGCGAAGGCGGGATTCGCGCCTGGGCCTCGGAGCCAGGGGAGTATTATAACGCCTTCGACGGTACCTATGGCGGTCTCTGGCGCCGCAATGGCCGAGCGCCTCAAGTGTTGGCTGGTGTCGGCTTCTCGTCGCAAGGCGATCACGACGGTGGGCCCTATACGCGGACCATGGCGTCCTATGATCCGTCTGTCTCCTGGATCTTCGAGGGTATTGAGGGCGATTTGCTTGGTGATTTTGGCCTCGCCGGTGGCGGCGCCGCCGGCTTTGAGCTGGACAGGGCCGACATGCGCCTTGGCACCCCGCTCAACGCCGTGGTGCTCGCGACATCACGCGATCACGGCGATAGTTTCGTATTGGTGCCCGAGGATATCCTCACCCACCACGACACCTGGTCGCACGAACCGGTCGAGGATCTGATCCGCGCCGATATTGTCTATTTCGAGACACCAAAGGGCGGAGCGGTTTTCTCGGTCGGCTCAATCACCTTCTGCGGCGCGTTACCGATCAATGGCAGCGACAATAACGTGTCGACGATGGTGGATAACGTGGTCAGGCGGTTTCTGGGAAATTGAGGTGCGAGCGCACTCAATCCTTCTGCGTCAGAATTTCCCGCTGGGTCCTGCCCTTATACTCGGTGCGGAACAACCCACGCTCTTGTAGTTTTGGGACCACGAAATCAACGAATTCCTCGATCGCGCCGGGGGAATGTGACGCCGAGAGCATGAAACCGTCGCCACCGACCTCGTCGAAATAGGATTCCATCTGATCGGCGATACTGGTTGCCGTGCCGACAAACTGTGGCAGGCTAACGCTCTGTCCATGACGGGCGGCGGTTTCCGCGACAGTCATCGGCGTGCCGTCGGCTTTGCGGAAACGGGTGCGCATCCGATACAGCTCGGGTTCCTCCCGTTCGGTCATGAGCGCGTCTGGCGGGATCTTCGAGAGATCGAAATCCAGATGCGCCGACAGGATCGCCATGCCGCCCTCGAGCGGCACCAACGTGTTATGCTGTTCCTGCAGCTCCAGCGCGTGGGCCTCGCTCTCGCCGATGAAAGGTTGCATGCCATACAGGATCTTGCAGGTCTCGGGATCACGGCCAATATCTGACATTTGCCCCTTGATCGACTGGAAATATTTGGCCGCGTCAACGGCGCGGGGTTGGATCGCGAAAATTGCGTCGGCGTATTTCACCGCAAAATCCTGTCCCTTGGCTGAGGTACCAGCTTGCAGGATCGCCGGACCGTCCTGGGGCGAGCGGGTGACATTCAAGGGCCCCCGTGATTTGAAGAAGCGGCCCTCGTGCTCGATCCGTCGCACCTTGTTCGGGTCGGCGAAAATCGCCTTCTCCCGGTCCATCACCACCGCATCCTTATCCC
>JAPKDN010000021.1 GCA_028822575.1 Alphaproteobacteria bacterium
GGGCTTAACGTTGCGGATTGACTGGGTGTTTGCTCGTCTAGTGGTGATTGTTTTTTGAGGCCCTAGTGACAAATTTGCACAATGTCACCCTCGCCCTTGAGCGTTAGGAACGTCTGAATAAGCCGATCATGCAAACCGGTGCATTCCAAACCATTCATAAATTCAGCTAAACACCCGCTGGCCCGCGCCTTGGCCTCGTTCTAGCTCTGGGTTTGTTAGGCGATCAGCCATTTCGAGCGCGACAGAGGCGCTTCCAGCAAACCCGGCTCGGAAAGACTGAAGGTATGGGTAAGAGCTTTTTCAAAATGTGTTGCCGCGACGACCGGTGTGTTGACCTCCTGGCGGAGGGTGACGAGCATGGTCAGCAAAAGTCTGTATCCGCGAAGTGTCAGCTCGTCCTCCTAAGATGTTCGAGCCCCATGTGGATTTCCCAATACGAGATCGATCAGCCGAATCGCCTTGGAGGCAAGATCTAAGCGAACCAGCGCTATGCCCCTGCTCGCAGCGCAGGACTCGTTGAACGTTATACTAATTTCCATTGATTAAAATTCATTCGCCCAATCTCTTGTTCCGATCGACATGCTGGTCCACGGTGCCTGAGTGAGTTTGATTTATACCTCGTAGCAGGTGGCAAGGTTTTGATCCTGTGCCGAGAAGATGCGGTTTGAGAGCCAGTTCTCAAGCATGTATTGGCAAACGTTCACGACGGGTTTGAGCTCAGGAGGTCGTGGTGGCAAGGGGATCAGCATGGTGTTGGCTGGCAGGTCAAACTTGTCGGTGGTGTGCAAACACGCTTGATCGAGCAAAACGACGCCATGCGAACCGGGTGCTGCCTCCTGTGATCTTGTCGAGATGCCATTGCATGGTGGTGGTATCGCATCGCTGCATGACCACGGCCGCGGCGGTCACGCCGAGCACCACACGCAGGGAAGTGAAATAGTCTGGCGCCTCCACCTCGCGTTGCAGCGACCGTCCGATCGGCAGCAGCGTCTCGGCGATATGGTTCTCGAAAAGGCGCTCCCGCGTTGTGATCAGCAAGCGCAGGGCGTTAAAAGGAAAGGGGGCTTTCAGCCGTGGCCTATCCGGGGTCCGGACGGCGGTCATAATGTCGAAAAGCTATCGATCCGTGGGCGGTAAATCTTCGTTGGCTACGGGCGAGGACAGCGGAGCCACGCTCCCCAAGCAGACCGTGAGTATCATGACGATCGCTCGTGCATCGGGAATGGCTTTTAAAAAGGGAGGGTGGGCGCTCTACATGGTCCGATTGTAGTCCCGCTGGGCTTTGGCGCGCAAGGCTGGGTGGTGATTTCACTGGGCCGTGAAGTATCGAGCGATCAGTTTGAACGCCAGTGGCGCGAGCAGCACCACCATGCCGATCCGGCAGAGATGGTGGGTCGCCACGAAAGCCACGTCCTGGCCTATCCCGAAGGCCACGAGGCTCATCTCCGCAAGGCCGCCCGGTGCATAGGCCAGGGTAACGACGTACCAGGGCAGACCGGTCAACTCTCCAATCAGAAGTCCGAAACCCACGGCGCTGGACATCCAAATGATCGCCGAGCCGAGCGAGATCTGGATAATCCGAAGCACTTCTCGGTAATGGGTGCCCGCGAACCGGCAACCGACGGCTGTTCCAAGCACGACCTGGGCGGCGGCGACTAGGCCGGCGGGTGGCGAGGCGGTGCTCCACCCCGCAATATGCGCGGTCGCGCTTAGCGCTAGCGGGCCCAGTAAGAAGGCGGCCGGAAGCTTTAGGCGACGGGCGATGAAGGGTCCAATGGTCGCGCATCCCAGCAGAATTAGCCATTCATTAAGTGGCAGATCGAAGCCAGGCCCCCGGGGAAGCAAGCCAGGTGGGCTTTCATAACCGCCGAAAATACGGAACATGATCGGAATGGTCATCACCACCAACAGGATACGAGAGGCGTGGGTCAACGCGATAACCCGGTCGTCGCCGCCCATTTCCCGGCCAATCAGGGTCATGTCGTTGAGACCGCCGGGCGCGGCGGCGAAATAGGAGGTGACCGGATCATAGTTGCCGTAGAATTTTAAATAATAGAGCACCAGAGCCAACGCTAGCGCGCCGTAGATCGCCAACCCACTAATGGTCACGACCCATTGGCCCACGCGATCCACCAAGTCCGGGGTGAACTGACTGCCTAGCATGGCGCCGATGAAGACCACCATGCTTTGCCGCAGCATATGAGGTAGTCGAACCTGGGTTCCCAAGACCGCCGCTACGGTGACGAACACCATGGCGCCCAGCATCCAAGGCAATGGCAGCTTCATGGTCGCGAAAACACCGCCGCCTGCAGAGCCAATGGCGATCGCCAGGAACATGGAACCGTGCTTGTGGCCGACGGTTAGTTTCTCGCCGCCCTGGAGCCTTTTATCCGATTGGTCGGGGCCCCGAGACTCAGTCAACGACTTTGCCCAAGCGGACCGCAGTCTGCCCCCTGGTTAGGCGGCGTGATGGCATGATGAGTACACAGTCGTCATGGGGAGTGTAGACGGGTGTATCGCCGTCCATCGCGAGCAGTGTGCCCGCCTTGGGTATGACCTCCATGCCGATATAGGGCTTAACGAAGTTGAAGGTCGCATTTCGGACGGTGATCGGGTTAGTCACCTCGATCACCCGTTGCCGGGGTGGTGTGTCGGGCCCCAACCAATCATCGATCATCGACGCGTCGCCGGTCCCGGTAGCCACCAGGAAGCGAATCATGGTCTGGCGCGCGACGTCGACGCTAGACTGGGCCCAGTGTTGGCCGCATTCGACGAGAAGGGCTGCGTGATGGCGTTGGGGGTTGGAGAACGGGGCATAATCCCTCATTCGTCGCCCTGCGGCGTGGCCATGATCCAGGACAATGTTGGCGGGAACCCCAACCCGTTCTGCCAGCGCTCGCCCCTTGTACACTGGACCGGCCAGCATCAGCGGTAACGTGGGATGCTGCATCGAATGTATGTCGAGCAGGAAATCGACATTATCCAACAACGGCCGGATCTCTCTGGTCCGTCGAGCCTCTTGGCTGTCGCGAGGGCTGTCAAGCATGTCCGCTTGCCAAAGCCGGTTCATGTCCTCGTCGACGAATCGCGAGAGCATGGGATTGTTGGTATCGAAATTGTGATACGCCTCAACATTACAAAAACCCAAGGTCAGGCGACCCCAAAGTGGGCGAAACCCGCTCTGGAACAAAGTGTTCAGGACGATGGCCCCGCACAGCTCGTTGCCATGGGTTACCGCAGTGATCATCACATGCGGCCCCCCAACCGGGCCATCGAAGCTGGTGAAATAGTCCACCCCAGTATTGCCTACTCGATAGGCCGATATGTCGGGAGGATTAATCTCGATTGGATAGGAATTTAGATCGACTGGCGAACGGTTGGCGGGCATCGAAGTCCCAGGATGTGTCTCGGCTCAAGACCATCGACGCGACCGTGACGATCAAAGGCGCTGGAATGGCCATGCTACAGAAAAACCCAAGTTCAGGCCAGAGCATCGACCAAGGATCACCGCGACTAGCGGTCGCGGTCACGGTTGCTTTTTTCCCGAGCGGGGATGATGGCGTTACGCTCTGCTCGGAGTAATGTGCCGGGGATTGCTACGCTAGCCGGCTTGGGTCATTCTACCCCTTTGAACAAAACGCCGCGTGGCGGCGGAATGGCGAAAAGCTTTTGTAGGCATAAATAGAAAACTCGTGGGGAGATTAAACATGAAACTTTGGCGTCAATTGGGTCTCGCAGCGCTGGCGGTCACGACCCTTTCGGGACCGGTACTGGCTGCTGATGTCGTGATCGGCATGCGTTCGGAACCGTCCTCGATCGATCCGTATTTCCATAATCTTGGGCCGAACAACGCGATGCTTGGCCAGATCTTCGACCGGTTAACTGACTGGACGCCGGGTATGGACAAGATCATCGGCCGGGCCGCCGGTTCCTGGAAGGCGATCAATGATACGACTTGGGAGTACAAGCTTAAGAAGGGTATAAAATTCCATGATGGCTCCGACCTGACCGCCGATGATGTGATCTTCTCCTACAAGCGGGCCGACTCGTATGAAGGCGGTAACTCCAGTTTTCGCACTTATACCAAGGGTAAGACACTGAAGAAGATCGACGATCACACCCTGCACATCATCACCGATAGCCCCTACCCGTTGATGCCGAACGACACGACGACTGTCATGATCATGTCTAGCGACGCCAAGGGCACCGGCGAAGCTGGCAAGAACAACGGCATCTCCGCCAAGGATTTCAACGACGGGACCGCGACAGTTGGATCCGGCCCCTACAAGTTCGTTGAGTGGAAAAAGGGCGACCGCATCGTCCTGGAGAAGTTCGATGGGTATCAGGGTCCGCTGGACCAGCCTTGGGACAAGATCACTTTCAAGTTCATCAAGGCTGAGCCCGCCCGTGTCGCCGCGCTTCTGGCGGGCGACGTCGACATGATAGACAACGTGCCGACTTCGGATATCGAGCGTCTGAAGAGCGAGACCAAGGTCTCGCTCAGCAGTGGTGTCTCGAACCGGGTGATCTATCTGCACATGGATCAGTTCCGCGACAACTCGCCCTTCGTTACCACCAAGGACGGCAAGCCGATGGACAAAAATCCGCTGAAGGACGCGCGGGTTCGCAAGGCAATTTCCATGATGATCAACCGCGACGCGATCGTGGCTCGGGTCATGGAGGGCGTGGCCATCCCCGCCGGTCAGTTGTTGCCGGAAGGGTTCTTTGGCCGTTCGCCGAATCTGTCGGCTGAGAAATATAATCCCAAGGGCGCTAAGAAGCTGCTCGCTGAGGCTGGCTGGGGTGATGGCTTTGGTCTGACCATACACGGCCCGAATGACCGTTACATCAACGACGCCAAGATCGCCGAGGCTATCGGTCAGATGTTGTCGGCCCAAGGCATCCCGACCAAGGTCGAGACTATGCCGAAGAACGTTTACTTCAAGCGTGCTTCCAAGGGTGCCGCAGGCGGCCTTCCGGAGTTCAGTTTCTTTCTGGTCGGTTGGGGTTCGGGTACGGGTGAGCCGTCCTCTCCGTTGAAGTCGCTTCTTGCCACGCATGACAAGGACAAGGGCAAGGGCGCGTCTAATCGGGGGCGTCATTCTGATGGCAAGGTTGATGCCTTGCTGAATCAGGCGTTGGCGACCGTCGAAGACACTAAGCGGGCAGCGTTACTCGCCGAGACCACGGATCTGGCCATCGGCGTGAACCAAGGCATCATTCCCTTGCATTACCAGGTCAACACCTGGGCGACCCGCAAGGGGTTGAAATACATCCCTCGCGCCGACGAGCGCACCACCGGTATTGATTTGGTGCCGGCCAACTAAGATTAAGACGTGATTGGGAGCGGTTGGCCGCGTGCCTTCCGCTCCCATCTGATTTTTAGAAGTCTAGTTCGGGGTGCCGATGTCGGTTTTCATCATCAGACGCCTTTTGCAGGCCGGTCTTGTGGTCGTGGTGATGTCTTTCATCGTGTTCTCGGGCGTGTTCATGGTCGGCGATCCGGTCGAAATTCTGGTTAGTGACGACGCGGATCAGGAAGAACGCGACCGTATGATCAAGTCGATGGGGTTGGATAAACCCTTCATCGTTCAATACGGGCTATTCGTCGCCAAGGCGGTGCAAGGTGATCTGGGTGAGTCCTTTGTGTTTAACGAGCCGGCCTTGTTGCTGATCCTGGACCGCATGCCCGCGACCATGGAACTAGCGGTGGTTGCACTCCTGATTGCGGTTATTTTTGGAATTCCACTGGGTGTTTGGGCGGGTCTGAAACCCGATTCAATGGCATCCAAAAGTATCATGACAGGTTCGATCCTAGGCTTCAGCTTGCCGACATTTTGGGTTGGAATCATGATGATCCTGCTTTTCGCTGTGTATCTGGGCTGGCTGCCCTCGACAGGACGCGGCGATGTGCAGGTCATCCTTGGAGTGCCAATCAGCGTGTTCAGCTGGGACGGTTTCAGCCACGTGTTGATGCCGGCTATCAATTTGGCGCTGTTTAAACTCTCTCTGGTGATCCGATTGGCCCGCGCCGGCACCCGCGAGGTGATGCACCAGGACTACATAAAATTTGCCCGGGCCAAAGGATTGAGTGACTCGCGGATCATTCTGGTTCACGTGATGAAGAACATCATGATTCCGGTGGTCACGGTTCTTGGGCTTGAGTTTGGCGGCTTGGTCGCTTTCTCGGTAGTCACCGAAACGGTGTTCGCCTGGCCGGGCATGGGCAAACTGCTGATCGACTCGATCGGCCAGCTTGATCGGCCGGTGATCGTGGCCTACCTGATGATCATCGTGTTCCTGTTCGTATTCATTAATCTCTTCGTGGATATCCTCTACTCACTGCTCGATCCCCGGGTAAGGCTGCAGGATGTAAAAGGATGATAGTCAAGCAAGAAAATATGGAATTCAGATCGCCTTCGGTTGATCAAAACGATAGCAGAAAATTTGAGGGGGTAGAGACGCCTTTCCGCCGATTTTTGTCGGATTACTGCGAATCCAAGCTGGCGGTGGTCGGCTTTTTAGTGATCGCGATCATTACCATCGTCGCGGTCCTGGCGCCGGCCCTCGCTCCCACTAATCCTTATGATTTGTCGACGGTCAGCATCATGGACAGCCGCCTTACGCCGGGCGAGGTGATGATGGACGGTACGGTGGCGTATCTCGGAACCGACGGCGCTGGCCGCGACATGGTCAGCGCCATGATCTTTGGACTGCGGATCAGTCTTGGCGTCGGAATCGGCAGCGGCGTGATCGCCATGGTCATCGGTATCTCGCTCGGCTTGTTTTCTGCCTATGCCGGCGGCCGTATCGACAGCGTGATTATGCGCATCGTCGATATTCAGCTTAGCTTCCCAGCAATCCTGGTGGCGCTGATCTTGCTAGTGACCCTTGGCAAGGGTGTCGATAAGACCATCATCGCGTTAGTGTTTGTGCAATGGGCCTATTATGCGCGCACTATTCGCGGCACTGCGCTCGTGGAACGCCGTCGCGAGTATATCGAGTCCGCTGTCTGTCTTGGTCTGTCCGAACGTCGGATCATGTTTCGCCATCTGTTTCCTAACTGTGTCGCGCCAATGATCGTGGTTGGGACCATGCAGGTCGCGCACGCGATCTCGTTAGAGGCGACCTTGTCCTTCCTAGGGCTTGGCATGCCGCAGACCGAGCCATCCCTTGGCCGGCTGATCGCCAACGGCTTTGAGTACATCATGAGCGGTAAATACTGGATTAGTGTTTATCCCGGAATTGCTCTGCTTATCACGATCGTCAGCATAAACCTTGTTGGGGACCGTCTCAGGGATGTGCTTAACCCGCGTCTGCAGAAGTAGGAGTGGCCGGTGAGTAATGCCCAAGCCCCAACATTGGAAGTAAGGGACCTCAACACCTATTTCTTCACAAAAGGCGGGATCGCCAAGGCGGTGGACGGGGTCAGCTTCAGCGTCGAGCGCGGCAAAGTGATGGGATTGGTGGGGGAGTCAGGCTCCGGCAAGACTGTCACCGGGTTCTCGATCCTCGGCCTGGTCGACGAGCCGGGGCGGATCGTCAGCGGTGAGGTTCTTTATCATGGCGAAAACCTGGTAACCGCATCGCCGAACCGGATGCGGGCGCTGCGCGGCGCCAATATAGCGATGATCTTTCAAGACCCGATGATGACCCTGAACCCAGTGCTGCGCATTGATACCCAAATGATCGAGGCGATTCAGGCTCACGATACTATCTCCAACGATCGCGCTCGCCAACGCGCACGTGACGCGCTTGGCCAGGTTGGCATTCCCTCACCGGATGAGCGCTTGCGCTCTTATCCCCATCAATTTTCTGGTGGCATGCGCCAGCGGGTGGCGATCGCCATCGCGTTGCTTAACAAGCCCGATTTGATCGTCGCCGACGAGCCGACCACGGCGCTGGACGTAACCATCCAAGGTCAGATCCTGTTCGAGGTCCAAAAACTTTGTGAGGAGACTGGGACTGCACTGATCTGGATTACCCATGACCTCTCGGTAGTCGCCGGCCTGGCCGATGAAATTTGTGTGATGTATGCTGGCCGCGTGGTTGAGCAGGGGACGGTGGACGCTGTGCTAGACAGACCGATGCATCCCTACACTCATGGACTGATCGGCTCTGTGCCCAGCCGGAACAAGCGCGGTGTTCCACTGGCTCAGATTCCGGGTATGACGCCATCGCTTCTTAATTTACCAAGGGGGTGCGCTTTTGGCAGTCGGTGCTCGAAGGTCGGCGATGCCTGCTTGGTGATCCCGGAGGTCAGCGCGCCGGAGTCGGGCCGTGAGTTGCGTTGCCATTACCCGATCCTCGGAGACGCGGAATGAGCGATCAAGAGGGTGCCGCCGCGATGCTGGAATTGACGGACGTTTCCAAACGCTTTGTCAAATCCCTCGATATTGCTGCCAAGATCGCACAGAGGTTTGGCGCCGACGTTCGGGAGGAAGTCGTGCACGCGGTTGATAGCGTGTCGCTCAGCATCGCCAGTGGCGAGGTGGTTGGCCTGGTCGGAGAATCTGGTTGCGGTAAGTCGACATTGGGTCGGATCGTAGCTGGCGTTCACGCGCCAAGCGACGGGGTAGTCAAGTTCCGTGGCCGTGATATATCGACACTTACCGGCGCCGAGGCGACGGATGTCGCGTTGAAGGTTCAAATGATCTTTCAGGACCCGATGAGCTCGCTTAATCCGCGTATGCGGGTTCAGGATATCATTGGTGAAGCGCCCGTCGTCCACGGCGTCGTTAAACGCGCCGAAATGGCCGACTATGTCGAGGAGACCATGAACCGGGTTGGCCTTGACCCAAGCTACGCACGCCGTTATCCGCATCAGTTTTCGGGCGGCCAGCGGCAGCGGATTGGCATCGCCCGAGCGCTCGCTGTTCAGCCCGAGTTTCTGGTGTGTGATGAATCCGTCGCGGCATTGGACGTCTCCATTCAGGCACAGGTGCTGAACCTGTTCATGAATCTTCGTGAGGAGTTGGATCTCACGTATCTGTTCATCAGCCATGATCTAGGCGTTGTCGAGCATCTGAGCGATCGTGTCGTGATCATGTATCTTGGTCGCATCGTCGAGATCGCTCAGACGGACGCGCTTTTTTCCGAGCCGAACCACCCCTATACCAAGGCCTTGCTTGCCGAAGTACCGCGGCTGGAAACGCGGCGCCGCCGGTTCGAACCGGTCAAGGGCGAGATTCCGTCCCCGATCGATCCGCCGTCGGGTTGTCATTTTCATCCCCGTTGCCCGCATGCCACCGAGCGTTGCCGCGTAGAGTGTCCGGTTTTGCGGGAGATCGCGCCAGACCGTTTCGCCGCCTGTCACCTGAATGACGATGCCTGAGATAGCCGAGTACCTGATCCTGGACGTTCTGCGCGCCCTCGAGCCCAAGGACGGGATTCCCCTAGTTTTTGACTCCCCCCATTCGGGAACTGTTTTTCCGCATGGGTTCACCTGTAACGCCACTGATTGGCAGTTACTGATCAATCAGGATGTTCATGTCGATGAGTTGTTCGCCCATGTGACGGGTCAAGGCGCTGGCCTGCTGTGCGCGCTGTTTCCCCGAGCGTTCATTGATCCCAATCGCGGCGCGCTGGAAATCGACCCAAGTATGCTCGCCGGACCCTGGCCGGAACCTCTGGTGGAGACCCGTAAGACCCGGGCCGGGATGGGCGTGATCCGCAAATACATCGTCAAGGGCCAGTTGATGCATGATCGACCTCTCGCGGTTGATGAGGTTCGTTCTTGGATCGAGGGCTATCACGCGCCTTATCACCGTGTGTTAGCGGAGATGCTGGACCGTGCCCATGCGCGTCACGGCGCTGTTTGGCATGTGAACTGTCACTCCACCAAATCCATGGGCGCCGCCATGAATATCGACGATGGCAAGCGGCGTGCCGATATCATATTGAGCGATCTGGACGGCAAGACCTCGGATGCGGCATTCATGGATTTCGTCGCCTGGTGTTTCAAGGATAAGGGGTATTCCCTGTCCATAAACTACCCATTCCGAGGGGCGGAGCTGATCAACAGGTTTGGAGATCCGGAGAATGATCGCCACTCGATCCAGATCGAGATCAACCGGGCGTTATATCTGGATGAGGCTACCTATGAAAAATCCGCCGGCTTCGATGGTCTGCGACGGGATCTTGAGGAGGTTTCGGTCGCGATGGCATCGTTCGTGCGTACAGCCAGCCAATAGCGGACCCCCACGATGGCATTGAATTATCGTTTGATCGAGAAAATAGGTGATCTCCATTGACGTATTCGTGGGCGCTCAAATAATCATATTGGTAATGGAGGAAAGTTTTAGCCGAATTGGATTTTACCATGGCCAAGCGGTGGTTGGCCGCGAAGCTTCTCTATTCGTTAGTCCAGAGTTTTTCCTTTTCGACCTGGCGTTGCCTTTGCAGCAAGATCTCCATCTTGATCTGAGTTCTCTTGTCGGTTTTCAGATACTTTTCATGCTGTGCCTTGCATCGTTCGATATAGGGTGGAGCATCATCGCCGCTCGGTGCCTGACTAGAGGCTTCTTCCGGAGGAACGAAGGAATTCATCGTGTTGTTTCTGTCGTTGGAATCAAAATATTCTGTCCTAATAATAAGGTTAGCTCTAATTTAAATCAATTTTAACTTCAATTATTATATCGAACACACTTTGGAATCAAGACGCTGCCCTCGCCCCGAGCCGATCCGATTTTTCTAGGGCGCGAACTGCTCTTTCAGCACTCTTTCATCCAAATTGTGATCCGGATCGTAGAGTAGTCGAAGGGCGGTGCCGCGATCCTCGGTGATCGTGACTCGGCGAATATCACGGACCTCCGTGGCATCGGCCGTGGCGCTCACCGGCCGTTTGTCGACATCCAGAGCCTCGAATGTGATCTGCGCCTTATTGTCCAGGAGCGCGCCACGCCATCGTCTTGGGCGAAAGGCGCTAAGCGGGGTCATCGCGAGAATGCCGGCGCCAAGCGGAATGATCGGGCCATGGGCGGAGAGGTTGTAGGCGGTGCTTCCGGCCGGTGTCGAGACGATCAGGCCGTCACATAGAAGTTCTTCCATGCGCACGGTGTCGTCGATGGTGATGCGGATTTTTGCAGTCTGGGCGGTTTGCCGCAAAAGTGAAACTTCGTTGATCGCCAAGGCGTCCTGGGTTTCGCCATTGATGGTTTCTACCCGCATGCGGAGGGGATGAAGGATTACTAGCGTCGCGGCGTAGAGGCGTTCGATAAGCCCGATCTCGTCATATTCGTTCATGAGGAATCCGACCGTGCCCCGGTTCATGCCGAACACCTTGACCGGTTTCTCGATATGCTTGCGCAATGTCTCCAGCATCATCCCGTCACCACCGAGGGCGACGATGATATCTGCGTCGGATTCATCGACATTGCCGTATCGTTGTTCGAGCGCAGCCTTGGCGGAGACCGCCTGGTCCGTCGAGGAGGCGCAAAATGCGACTTTAGGATCAGGCATCTGAATCGTCCCTCGTCAAGCACGTCAAGTCCCGTCTCGGTGCCCGTGTTGTTCATCGACACTAGCCGACGGGCTCTCCCGAGATATAGCATCTGCACGCTTGGGGTGGTATCCGGAATGCACTAGATACGCGTAAACGGAGAGCTAGTGATGTTTGGGCGAGCAAGTTTGGTGATCGTGCTGATGGCGTTGGCATGTCTATTGGCCACACCCTTGCGGGTGACCGCAGCTGACCGCCATTCAGGGTATTATTATCCCGACCCAGGCGCCGCTGAGGTATACGTGTCGCGAGGTAAACAACTGCCGGGTGTGAACCGGACGACCAGGATTGGATTTGTTACCGGTCTCACGGCCCAACAATCTTCCCAGCCCTATCCCGCGCTTACCGCGATATTCGCCAAGGGCTCCGAGGCGGAGAAGCTTATCATCGTCAGTTTGACTGACGGGCGTCTCAATACGATTTATCGCGCCCGCGCGGTTCTCGCGCTGATGACGGCAATGGCGCGGACCACAAAGATTTTTCAAAAATACCGGGTCGAAACGGTTTTCACATTCCTTGATCTCTGCAAGATGCTTGGGTTCACGCAACTGACGATCAGTGATGGTATCGGGTTTTCGCATCAGTTCAAGATTCGTTAGAGGTCAGAGTTCTCGGGAAACTGATGCGTGGCGTGGCTTGGAAACCATTGAGGTGCTTCAAATTCTTTCGCGCTGGAGAAAGCTAGGTTATGGCTCGGAACCAATGGTGAATCTAGATTTTGCAGAGGCGCGGGCTTTTTACCGGTGCGTGCCGTTGGGAAAGCATCAGCTTTCTCTGGCGTAACGGGTATGTTGGAGGACGTTTGGGCGGGCTGTTGTCAGGGCGGTGCGCCATTCTCCATCTCAGGAAGCCCTTAAAACCACTTCTCGACTGGATTGAGAAAGTCGCGATAAAGCGCGAAAACACATTATCGACCAAGGATTTTACTGCGTGGTAAAAGCCTTCCAGTGGGTCGGCGCGGTTTGAGACGGACGAGAACGCATCGTCGGGTTTCGCCAACCCCTCGGTCTTGATGATCAGATTCCATTTCGGCAGTTACGACGGTCCGCGGCCGGGCGTGCGTTGGGTGATTTGTTAGCCGGCGATGAGCGCCTCGGTCTTCAGATGTGCGAAAGAAGCATGCGTGGCATCGGAGAAGTCGGTGTCCTTGAACCCGTTCTTCAGTCCCGCCAGATGTAATATTGATCCGCTGCGCCTCACCCTTTTCAGGTGTTGGGCATTATTCTTGGATTGGATAGGCCGTAAGCAGCGTGCAACCGCCGTTTCCATCCGCTTCGAACACGACCTTTAGATCCGTGCTTTTAGCGACTGGGCCAGGCGCGATCCCGCGTTCCACCACCCGGCCTATGAAGTACTGACCATCGTAGTCCCAGGTGCGGCGTTTTTTGGGTCTGGAGCTTGCCGCCCAATTATTGATGCGGGAGCGATGCTGACTAAGCGCGGCGCGGATGCTGAGACGAGCATTCTCCAGATCGGTGAAACTGCTGGCGGCATGAATTTTTGGTTGCTTGGCCAACCGCTCGACCAGCCATTGGTCCGCCTTGCCGACATGACGGGCGATGGTGTGGCCGCCGGCGCTCTCTTGTGCTTCCAGCCATTTATCGGGGAATTGCTTTGGAACGCAGCCCCCCTCATTGGATCCGCGAAAGACCGCGATGGTGCCCGCGACGGCAAGAATCCCGACAAAAAACAATATGCGGCTAACGGCAACCTTTGAGCCGGGTCGCCAGGTGCGTCGTCCTCTCATCATTCGATCCAAAGGCTAAGCCAAGCGTCTGCGAGCCAGGGCTTGCAGACGCTTGGCTAGCTGGCTCACGCTCCCCAGGGCGTGATGGCCTTTTTGAGCGCTGCGAAACCTTCGATGAAGCCCGGACGTTGTGGGCTGTAGATCGAATCAAAATTCGCCAGCGCGTCATCGAGCCAGGCCGCCAGTTCCGTGTTACCCGGATTGGCATCGAGATAGGCATCGCGGATCAGCACAAAATGGATACGCGGGTCATAGGGTTGCTTGGTTCCGCCCATGGACTCATCGCCATCTAGCAAGCGCAAAAGCATGGCGTCGGCTGAGCCTAGGGTCTGCTCATGGATCGCTTGCCCCGACATTCGGTGCATGACCGAGGTCATATCCCGACCGTTGCCAGTAGTGTAACCCATATCGGACCAGACTTTACCCATGTCAACGTCCTTGCCGAGATGCTTCGCGACCCGTGAGCCGAAGGCGCGAAGTGGGTCGGACACATCGGCCATCAGGTCTGTCAACCGGTCGCCGTCAAGATCGGTTGCCAGCACGATGCAGTCACGCTGCTCGATCAGATCCCAAAGCAGAAGGCCGTAATTGGTATCGGCGATATGCTGCTCGATCTGGCCGCCCCAACTCTCCATGCCGTCCTTGAAGTCAGCCGGGAGCAAGGCGATGATCTTGTCGATATTTTCTTTATGTTCTTCGTAAGGGTCGACGGCGTATTTGCGACCGACCTCAAACTTGGTACCTTTAAGCATCCAAACGTGCAGGCCAGCATTGATGCCGTCTTCCATCGCCTGGGTTGGCTTCATCGCGACCCGGCCAAGCTTGCCTGACTCATGCACCATCTTTAGGAATAGGCGGTTGGCATAGGCCATCTGCACGCCCGGGGAATTCATCTCCGAGTGCACCAGACCGGACTTGGCATCGACGTTGAACTTTGGCCGGTCCTGGGAGTAGGGCAGGCAGGGCATGCAACGTACGGCGGTGATCGGGCCATAAGGGCGTACGTTGCAATAGACGCCGGCTTGGGTGCGCAGCGGCGCGTTGCCAGACTTCCCCATTACCACGACCCGGTTGCCGTTACCGTCGTTCACATAGGCATCACCCGCCGTCGACCATTTGATCGAGATGCAAGGCATGTTGCCGAACCAGCCGAGACAGGCGAGCTTGGTGTCGTGCCGGTATTGGGACCACATCGGCACCGCATAGAACGGCAGGCCAAGAATGTCGGCCGCGGCAATGGTGCCGAGCAGCGCATAGGCATCGGTCATCGAATGCGCGACTGGGTTCACCTTGCCGTCATGGTTGCCACCTTGCCAGACCACGGCGTCGGGGTGGCCATCGGGCCGCACGTCGGTCGGCTCATAGAGCTCGTCCATCAGTCCAAGCATGTCGCCACCGTCGGCTTCGGTGCGCGCGATTGACATTAGATCGATCATTTTCGCCTCTTCGCTATCAAGGCTCACCAGCGCTCGCGACGCGATGCGAGGTCGGTCCGATTCAGGTGTCCTATTTGGGGCCTGATTCAGGATGTCGGTAAGCAGGAGCCTTTCTATGCTGCGAACCGCCGCGTCTGTAAAGTCTGTAAAGTCCGTAAAGCCGGGATTAGCCGGGTAAGGAACTGTTTCGTGAGTACATTGGCGGCTTTGTGCGCGAATAAGGCGGTAAAATCGCATATGTGTCCGGGCGTGTGATCAGGCGCAATAGACCGCGTCGGCCGACCAACGGTGTATTTGTACCGGTTGCGCGTGTGAAAGCCGGGCCCGCGTCGCTTCCCATGACCGTCGCCAGGCGTTGGCGTCGGTGAGTTCAGTTTCCGGCGCGGCGCGGCTTCTGGCTATGAAGTCCGGGAACATGGGCCGCCCGGTCGGGTCGCCGGTGACGTTGTAGCGAAGATCGAAACTCCAGCGAACGTTAGCTGTGGTGTTGGGCAGGGAGCCGTGGATGGTGAGGGGGTGAAATAGGATCGCGCCGCCGGCTTTGATAGGCACGGGCAGGGCGATGTCCTTGGCGATGTACTCATCTGGAATGCCGAGTTGAGGGTTCGGGCAATGCGGCATCATCTGACCGCGATGGCTGCCAGGAATAACCTGCAAACAGCCATTTTGGACCGTCGCGTCGGTCACTGCCAACCAGCAGGTGACCATGCGGGTACGATCGGCTTCCTCCAGTGTTACCGCGCGGTCTTGATGCCATTCGGTGGACGTGATGTGAGCGCGAACTTCGGTCTTATCCAGCATCCTGGCGGGTGGTTTGATCCGGACATGCTGAATCGGATTTGAGGTAATTTCGGGGCCGATAATCGACTCGACGCTATCCAGTAGATGGCTGTCAATCATCATATTGAACACCGCTGGGCCGGCATGAAACGGCAGATCCGGCACGATGTCGCCCGGAGGAAGCGAGATATCCATGGGCTGAAAATAATCGAGCCCGGCGCTGTAGGCCGTCCTGATGATATCCTCGAAGGTCTCCGCCGGCGCCGACGGGTCGAGATCTCCCTTGGCGATCCAATCCACCCACAGATCACTCAAGAGTGCCTCGTATTCCTCGATCAATGGATCAAGAACCGTTTTCTGATCGATG
>JAPKDN010000566.1 GCA_028822575.1 Alphaproteobacteria bacterium
GCCTGTCAAGGCGCACCCTACGTCCGCACTATTGCGTGGAGGGGTCGACCTCTCCCCGGTAGTCCCAACTCGTCCCATTGGGCGCCATTGTCTGGTTCACCACTTGCTTTTGCGCCAGACGACCCCAGATATCCTTCTCGATGGATTCCAGATCAAAGGCACCGCCGGTGATCTCGTGTTCCAATGCCGCCTCAATGGCTGCGACATCCGGGTCGCCGGCCCGGTTGATCCGCTCGCTGGGGTCATCGTCTAGGTTGAACAATTGTGGGCGCGAGCGGTGGATGTAGATGTATTTTCAAGGTCCCAGACGGACCATGAAGCACGGCCGCATGATGCCTTCGGCGTGATGTTCTGGGATAACTGGCCAGTCTTCAACCGTCTCGCCATGCAGTGCCGACAGCAGTGACCGACCATCCAGTGGCCCGATGGGTTTGGCCTCCGCCACCTCGATCATCGTCGCGGTGGTATCCATGAGCGAGACCGGCGTGTCGATCACCCGATGTCCGGCGCCAGGACAAGTTGACGTGCCGCCCTGGTTATCAGCGAAGCCTCGGCGTTTAATACTTAGGCGCACGCGCTAATGACTGGCGACGCATGGACCGGCCTGCGCGCTTGGGATATGACGGCGCGGCGACATGGTGTCGAATATTTCGACACGTCGCAGGGAGAGATTCTATGATCGTGCCCGGGCCGGATGAAATCGCGGCGATTCTTGGTGGAGAAGCCCCATCCGCCAAACCGCCGATGGGGCTATGTGATTGCCATGTCCATGTGTTTGGCCCCGCCGACCGATACCCTCCAGCCTCGGGCTTTGATGTCGATGGGTTGGAAGATTTATGCATCGAGACCTATCGGCAAACGCGCGCTGGGTCCTTAATTGAACGCGCCGTGTTGATACAGCCCGATCATCACGGCGATGACCACGCCTGTCTGATCGACGCGATGGATGAGTTGATTGCTTCGGCCGAGTGGGACTCGAGCGACGTGGTGCGCGGCATCGGTTCAGTTCGGGCGAATGTCGAGGATCGCAAACTCGAGGATCTCCTGGCCGTGGGTATCATCGGAACCCGCTTCGTCATGCGGCGCGGCGCCGAGATCCATGATTGGGATACCCTCGATCGTTTGGCCTGGCGGGTGCATGATATCGGCTGGGACGTGGAATTGGAGATGGATGGTTCGGACCTGCACGAGGTCGAGCAACGGTTGCGGGAATGGCCGGGCCGGATCGTGCTGGATCACATTGGGCTATTCATGCGCACCAAGACATTTACCCAGCGAGGCTTCAAGGCGCTTACGCGGTTAATTGATCGCGACAAGGTTTGGGTAAAATTGTCGGCTCCGTATAGAAGCTCGCGGCGTGGTCGGCTTGACGATCCAGAGGTCGACGAGATCGCGTGTGCCTTGGTGGAGTGGGCGCCGGAACGCATGGTCTGGGGCTCAAACTGGCCACATTTGGATATGGATGAAGAGCAACCGGATGATGGGGCATTGCTTGATCTATTTGCACGATGGGTGCCCGAGGAAAGTCGTAGACATCGGATACTTTGTGATAACGCGGCGGAACTTTATGGTTTCAAGCGCGTGGGATCAGTGCCCGAGGTAGGGGGCGACGATGTGGGCCCTCTAGCTGGCGAAAACGGGACCAAGCGATGATGCGCGCGCCGTGAAAACGTTACTCGGCGGCTGGACGGTCGGCGTCCAACCCGTTTTGAAGACCATCCGTGCCAAAAGATTGGAAAAAAACGTTGATGATGCGGGCTACCGCTTCACGTGTGACGTGTCGACCATCTTCCTCAAAAATATCGTAATACATCGCGAATTCGTAGGATGGGAAGTAGTGGACATTGTCGAATTCTCGCGAAACCTGTCCCGCCACCGCTCTCAGCAGTGACTTACTTTCCAGATTAGCGACCACGACGTCATTGTCCGTGGCTGTAGCCTCCAGGGGGACCGGAGAAACCGTCAACACGACATGTGCTTTATCGTTGTGGGCGAAAATAAGAGAGAAAACCCGCCGCAGATTTTCTGCGTTCTCTTCATAGTTACTGAGATGAAATACCGCTTTCTCGCCGCCCCCCGGCGCCCCCGGTCGCCGGGGGGCGGCACGAGAAACGGCCCGTCGCCTTTACCCGCCACGTTTCGATTAAGCCCAGGGTAATCACATGAACCTCGGCGTCCCGGATACCTTGAGCGATACAGGTGTCGAGTTGTTTGGTAACATCCTCGATCGCCCTTAAGTCGGCGCCGAACGTCGTCTTTCTGTAAGGATCCTGGTAGACTGTCGGCCAGCCGGTGTTCTTATTGATTGGCCTGTCCACGACCGCCCAATACGACTCCAATCCTCGCGCCCAAGGAGTAAAGGTATTTTCGTACTCCTGGCGGATCGTGAATGTGTCATAGAACGCATATTTTTCTTCCTGGGGCAGGCCGTTGACGTATTGGCGGCGCTCGTCGACTTGTAGTGATGAAAAGTCTGGGAGTGAATGAAAACCATGTTCCCGAAGTTGTCGCTTTATCTCAATCGCGAAGCAGCTTCCGATGGTGAAAACCTTAGTCTGTTTGGAAACTACCGGCACATTGTTGATGGACATCAGGCGCCCGCGATTGGGTTTACTCCACCAGTGATTCAGCCGTATGGTTTTCCCCGTTCATTCGACATAGGAAAGATCGCGCGTTCATTTGGGAAATGGGGGCCGGTTTGTGGAACCTTTAAATGTACCAGCGGAATTATCCAAATCTTCCAGATGTTTGGAATGAATGGGCTCAAGAACACATTGGTAAATAATGAGCGCAGCCGCCCATTTTAGAGCCCCAGCCTAGCACGGTTTGATTATTGCTGAAAACCTGGCCCGATCCTAGCCAGCTGACTTCGTGCCCACAACGCGTAGATCTCGCGGCGCGCCAAGTTTAAAGCGTGGCGTCTCGGATCCCACATCTTCAAGGCCGGCCTCGACCAGTAGTTTAGTGAGGCTATTTGGAGTGTATCCCCATTTATGCACCATCAATGGATCCTGATCTGCGGGGTTTCCATAAAAAGCCCACATAGAATGTTGCGCCGCGTCGCCGTCCGTTTCCTGCGCCGCCCGGGGGTCGCCGAGAAGGGCCTCGCAAGCGGAAAGAAGGTTCGGGCATTCGATCACTACCCGGCCGCCAGGTTTTAGAACCCGAG
>JAPKDN010000567.1 GCA_028822575.1 Alphaproteobacteria bacterium
CGCATCTGCTAATCGCCGGTACCACCGGATCGGGCAAGTCGGTCGCCGTTAACACGATGATCCTCTCGTTGCTTTATCAGCATACGCCGGAGCAATGTCGGATGATCATGATCGATCCAAAAATGCTTGAGCTATCGATCTATGATGGCATTCCGCATCTTTTGAGCCCGGTGGTGACGGATCCCAAGAAGGCAGTGGTCGCTCTGAAATGGACGGTGCGCGAGATGGAAACCCGATACCGGGCCATGTCCAAACTCGGGGTACGAAACATCGAAGGCTACAACACCCGGCTCGCTGAGGCGCGCAAAAAGGGCGAGGTGTTGAAGCGCCGGGTGCAGACCGGTTTCGATCCCGATACGGGGAAACCGGTCTTTGAGGATGAGGCGCTGGATCTAACGTCTTTGCCTTTTATCGTCGTGGTCATCGACGAGGTCGCGGATTTGATGCTGGTCGCGGGCAAGGATATTGAGGGCGCGGTGCAGCGTCTAGCCCAGATGGCCCGGGCCGCCGGGATTCATGTAATCATGGCGACACAGCGACCCTCAGTTGACGTCATTACTGGCACCATCAAGGCGAACTTCCCAACCCGGATCAGTTTCCAGGTCACCTCCAAGATCGACAGCCGTACGATCTTGGGTGAACAAGGCGCCGAGCAACTTCTTGGGCAGGGCGACATGCTGCATATGGCGGGTGGCGGCCGAATCACGCGGGTGCATGGCCCCTTCGTTTCCGACGAGGAAGTCGAGGATGTCGTGCTGCATCTCCGTGCGCAGGGCGAGCCGGAATACAATGACTCGATTACCGAAGAGGACGCGGTCGGTGACCCCCTGGCGCCCTATGGCCTAGGGGTCGGTGATTCGGATGGCGGTAGTGGAGACGCACTCTATGATCAAGCCGTTACCATCGTTGCGCGCGAACGCAAGGCATCGACAAGCTTCATCCAGCGTCACTTGAAGATCGGTTACAACCGGGCGGCGACCATTATCGAGCGGATGGAAAGCGATGGGGTCGTCAGCCAAGCGAACCATGTCGGCAAGCGCGAGGTCTTAGTTGGTGACCATTCCGAGGACTAAAAACCCGGACTGATGCCTTGCAAGCCCGACTTGGACATGCCACATCGAATAGATGATTAGAAAAACTCTATTCGTTATAGCACTTATCCTGTTTGCCCCGACGGGGTTTGCGTCTGCGGCCGCCCTCAGCGCCAAGGATAAGGCCGATGTCGCGCGGGTCGAAGCCTATCTGAACGCGATAACGACGCTTAAGTCGCGGTTTGTCCAACGGGCGAGCACCGGCAATCTTGCGAGTGGGACAGTCTATCTTTCACGCCCCGGCAAGATGCGGTTCGAATATGATTCACCGGCCCCCATTCTGTTGGTGGCGGATGGATTATTCCTGATCTACGTGGACAAGGATCTCGAACAGATCAGCCATGTGCCAATTTCCTCGACGCCAATTTCCATCCTTGTCGAAGCGGGGGTCAAGCTGGAGGTGGCCCATGACGTGGCATTCGTGGAGCGTGGCCCAGGTACCCTCGCGATAACCTTGACGATGAAGGACGATCTGGAGGCAGGCGCCATTCGCTTGCTTTTTGCTGACGCGCCTTTGGCCTTGAAGCAGTGGTATATCCGCGATGCCCAGGGCATTGAGATCAGGGTTTCCCTCTTGGATATAGAGCGCGGCATGATGTTCGAACCCGCATTGTTCCAAATCGACCCTGAAATGTTCGCCGACAGCAACAAAAACTAGAAAAAAATGGTCAAAATTGACTCATCAGGCGTAAATTAGTTATCAGGTGGGCGCCAGCCAAAATAAATATAACACGATCGCGTTAAAGGATAACCCACTCTAGCTTATCTTTTCGTAATTGCGATTGTGCGGGATCGGTTCGCCCAGGCCTAGATGGCTTTTGTTGGCGCGGAGGCTAATCGTCTATTACCTCACCGCCCAGTTGTGTCTTGCCGGCCTCGCGAACTTCCTCCAAGGCGATGGCCCCCTCCTTGCGCTTTTTCCCCCATGACGGTTCATAGGTTTGCATCGTCTTGACGGCCACGAAGCCGATGTCCAGCTTGAACGCCAACATGGTGATATTGACGCCGCGCACTGCCCAATTCAAATTCTCAACCCGATTCATCATTTCGAAGATATTCGTCGTAAAAGCTTGAACATGGGTGGGATTGGATAGAAAGGTCGGGTGGTGAGGATCTGGAACGGTTATCTGCATCAGTCCACCATGTCGAATCAAGTGTTAGAGTTCTTTGATGATGTCGATTAATACCTTGGTCTCTTGGCCTAGATGCCTCAACCTATGGTGGACGAGCAATTCATCCGCCGAATTGCAGCTGATAGGCCTGAGGGTTTCCGCCAAATCCCATAATAGGTCGGGGATGCATTCGGGTAATTAGTCGAGATTCAAATAACCTTCAAGCTTGTTGAAACCGCATCCTATATTGAGCTTCACGATGTTCCCCATTTTACTCGGGCGCGTTGTCACGCAGTGATCATAGCGCGCCGCCACGCGACGCCAACCCTGATCGTCAACGAAGAAAATTTCCCTCAATTAATGGCAATTCCATCGTGGCACTGGCCCACTGACGGGGGCGGGTTCCGGATGAATACGCAACCATTCGAACCACCGAAGACCCACGTGGCAGACGGTAAAACTGATACTATGCGCGAGATGCGCTGTTCCGTGACCATACAATCGCCGATCGATCGGGCGCGCCGCAGCTCCTATCGGAGCGTGCCGGTTTTTGCTTATGATCTGCCGCTTTGTTTTCTTGTGGCTGTTGAGGTGTTGGTGGACATAGTGGAGGTGGTCTGGGGTATCGATGCTGATGGGTGGATTCGCGTCTTGCCGGGATTGCGCGCTGCTGGCTTGCGTGACACAGCTTTGGGGCTGAGCGCACGATTGCTAAGATCGAGGGCTATGGCGGCGGTAGGTTTTTGCCGTTCAATGATGGCACGAGCGGCGCCGAAACATATGGGGCTAAACTCTATCTGCTGAATTCGATCAACGGCGCAGACCTTGGGATAGTTCACGAAAAACTGATGTTGGATTTCAACTTTTCCTATCATCCTTCCTGCCGTCATTCCAGCGTTTGGGTGTACCCCTTGGCGCCAATCAAGAACACCATGCCGGCGGAGGTCAACGCTAGT
>JAPKDN010000568.1 GCA_028822575.1 Alphaproteobacteria bacterium
GACCGTTCCGATTGTCGCAATATTTATTGTGTCCCAAATCGGCCACCACAGCTTTTCCATATAGTAAAGTTTGGGTGGGATCATTCGGCTGCCGATATCCATAGCCTGTTGGCCCGCATCCTCGACGAAGAACCAAATTGTTTTCGCAGAGATCAACTCCCAGGCATAGACGACCACGGAGGTGCCGAGCAGCCAGCCGAGCCAATGCAAAAGCTCTTTTTTGGTCGTGCGCCGGCGCCAGTCCGGTCCGTCCTTGGTCTCGATTAGCGGCATCTACTGCACCCACTTGCGGAGGTAGCTGGAGAAATATTCTAGGACCATGACGATCCCGATAATGATCAATAGGATCGCGGCGGCCGTATCGAATTCATAGCGGTCAAAAGCGGTAGTCAACGTCGCCCCGATACCGCCGCCGCCGACGATACCCACGACCGCAGACTCCCGAAAATTGATGTCAAGGCGATAGACCGACAGACCGATCATCCGAGGCATTACCTGTGGCTGAATGGCGTAGTTGATCCATTGAAACCAATTCGCACCCGTCGCCTTGATTGCTTCGGCTTGGGAGGCGCTCATATTCTCGATATCCTCGGCTAAGAGCTTGGCGTAAAACCCTATAGTGCCGATCGATAGCGCGATGAAACCAGCAAAAGGACCAAAGCCGAACAACTTGACCGCGAAGATCGCCAGGATAATCTCGGGAAAAGTTCGCGACCCCGCGATGATCGCCCGATTGAACAAATAGACCCATTTCGGTGCCAGATTACGCGCGGCGCCAAGCCCTATGGGGATTGATAGTATGATGCCCGCGACCGTCGAGATCACGGCCATCCAGATGCTCTCCTGAATGCCATCCCAGACAACGTCGCGATTGTCGGCGAAGTTCGGCGGAAAGAACGCTGATACGAAACGCTCACCCCGGGGCAAACCCTCCGCGACGCGGGTCCAGTTGATTTCCATGCTTCCGAATGCCGCCGCCAGATAGAACGCCGCGCCAACGGCGATTCCCCAACGCAAGATCCCGCTCCGGATACGCGGTGGTCTCTTCCAGGTCAACGGATAGGCCGATGGGGATGATGGATTGCTCATGAAGCCATCTCACTCTTGAGCGCTTCGGCCGCTTCAAGCAAGGCCGCGACCTCTTCGTCATCGTCGGTATCCTCGACGTTGCCGATAGTGGCTTCCCAGTTCTCCTCGCCATAGATCCGAGTTAGGACATCGGAAGTGAGTTGATCCGGCGGGCCGTCATATACGATGGAGCCAAGCTCCAAGCCAACGATCCGTTGCGAGAACATCTGCGCCAACAGCACGTCGTGAATATTGATGATCGCCGCCAAGCCGCGCTCGGCGCAAAGCTCGTTGATCAGTCGCATGATCTGACGCGATGTCTTGGGGTCAAGGCTCGCGGTCGGTTCGTCTACCAATAACAGTTCCGGGTTTTGGATCAAGGCGCGACAAATGCCGACACGCTGGCGCTGTCCGCCAGAAAGCTCGTCGGCGCGTTTGTCGGCCATGTGCATCATGCCAACCCGGTCGAGCAATCGATAAGCTTCCTTGACGTCTTCCTTGGGGAACCGGCGAAACCAACTGCGCCAGAAACCGACATAGCCCAAACGCCCCGACAGCACATTCTCCATCACGGTCAGCCTCTCGACCAGCGCGTATTCCTGAAAGATCATCCCCATCCGACGGCGCGCTTTACGCAATCCGCGACGTGACAGATTCGTAAGATTAATATTACCGAGAAATACATTACCTGCCGTAGGTTCTACCAACCTGTTAACACAACGTATCAATGTTGATTTACCCGCGCCCGATGGCCCGATCAACGCCATCACCTGCCCCTTGGGAACCACAAGGTCCACGTCCTTCAGGGCAAGGTCGCCGGTCCGGTATTGTTTTCGCAAGCCTTCTAAACGCAACATGGACCCCCCGAGGAACCTTCGGCTTGAAGTCTGAGATCAACTTTAATATATGAAATTAGCCAGACCCGCGCCCAGCGGATCTGGCCTCAATGAAGCTTGGGAAACGACCTTACTTACAGTCGTAGCTGACACCGTTGGCAGCATCGATCTTGCGTATCACGTCCCAATGGGTCTTATGCTGAATGTTGATGAACCGGTCGGCGCGCTTGAACTCCTTCTTGAAATTCTCGTCCCACTGATATGAAAAGAAGGCTTCCTTGACCTTGGCCACCACGGCCGGGTGTAGGTTATGAGCGTGCCCATAGCCCGTGGTCGGGAACGTCTGGGACTTGTAAATTGAACGGATCTTGCCTTTTTCGATCACACCCCGACGCTCCATGCGAAATAGCACGGAGTTAGCAATAGCTGCGATCTCGTAGTCGCCGTTATAGACGCCAAGGATCGAATTATCATGCTTGCCCGAAAAGGTAGGCTTGAAGTCCTTATCGGCGACCAAGCCAAACTCACCCTTCAAAATCGCCGAGGGTGCCTTGAAGCCAGAGTTGGAGGTCGGCGCGGTGAAGGCCATGGTCCGGCCCTTGATATCGGCTGGCGACATGATCTTGCTGTCGGTCTGGGTGATGATCTCCATCTCATAGCCGAAGCCACCATCCTGATAAGCCATCATCGCGAAAGGCACGAAACCGGCACAGCTGACGGCGATCGGGTTGGAGCCGGTGTTGAAGCCCGCAACATGCAGACGACCAGAGCGCATCGCCTCAAGCTGCGCGGCGTTGTTCTGAACAGGGAAAAACACAACTTTTTTGCCAGTGACCTCGGTCATGTGCTTGACGAAGCCGTCCCAGATGCTCGCATAGACGGCAGGGTCCTCGACCGGGGTGTAGGTGAAGATCAAGGTGTCCGGATCGACCCATTTCGACAGATCGGAGGGCAGATCGGCGGTCTGATCCAGGTCACGGTCGCAATAGCGATCGTCCAACGTCCCCCTATCACATTGTTCCGCGGCCTTCGCGGCGTTCGGCAGGCCACCGAACGAAAAAGCCAACCCGGTCGCGGTAAACAATGCGAAGCCAAGTCTCCCAATTTTTTTCATCTGCGTCTCTCCCCTGCCAGCATTATGCCTGGCGCCTCATTGTTACTGAGTTGTGAAAGAAACGTAGAACTCCAGCATCACATCCGCAATTTGTTTCTTAGTGGTTTAAACTCATAGGAAGTTCCCGACGCCTTT
>JAPKDN010000569.1 GCA_028822575.1 Alphaproteobacteria bacterium
CTCACGAACGAGACGGTTTTTGACCTTACGGAATGCCCAGAGCATCTCATCGTGATTGGTGGCGGTTCGATCGGTTGTGAATTGGCGCAAGCTTACCGGCGTTTGGGCGCTCGGGTCACGGTATTGGAAATGTTCAGTATTCTCGCAAAAGACGATTCCGAAGCAGCCGAGGTTGTGCGGCGACAACTCCGGCGTGAGGATGTTGAATTGTGCGAAGGTGTGCAGATCGTCGGCATGTCAGAAGAGGCAGGGAGTGTTATCGCCGACATCAATGTTGATGGTATGCCCCAACGCATCACCGGAAGTCATGTATTGGTAGCAGCTGGGCGCAGTCCTAATTTGGATAGCCTCAACCTTGACGCCGCAGGCATCAAATATTCGGCCAAGGGAATCGAAGTGGATGCTCGATTGAGGTCCTCCAACAGGCGAATCTTTGCCATCGGTGATGTCGCGGGGGCACTCCAATTCACCCATGTTGCAGGGTATCACGTGGGAATCGTGATCCGGAACGCGTTGTTTAAGTTACCGGCAAAGGTGAATTATACGGCGATGCCTTGGGTGACTTATACCGATCCGGAACTAGCGAACGTAGGTTTGACCGAAGAACAAGCAAAGGAAAGCCTTGGTGGCCATATTCGTATCTTGCGTTGGCCGTTCGGTGAAAACGACCGAGCCCAGGCGGAGCGCAAAACCGATGGTTTCATAAAAGTAATGTCAGATCGCAAGGGACGCATTTACGGGGCCTGTATCGTGGGGCCGCACGCCGGTGAACTCATTCTGCCTTGGGTTTTGGCGGTCGACCAGGGGTTGAAAATCAGTGCGATGGCGAGTGCGATTGCGCCCTATCCGACCCGGAGCGAAGTCACGAAACGAGCCGCTGGAAGTTTTTATACCGCCTCTCTTTTTGGCGACCGCACCAAGAAGCTAGTTCGGTTCCTTTTAAGGTTGTAAGTCTTGCAGCTACGTTGACACGAGATATCCGTGTACACCTGCAGCTTGGAGTCTGTCTACGAGACGCTAGGTAGCTAATCGTTCTGTCTCTAGGAGGTCCGTATGGAAGCCAATCGCACGTATCTGTTCTGTCCCGGTAATCATCCACGGAAAGTCGAAAAAGTCTTCGGATCTGGTGCCGATGTGGTCATTATCGACCTTGAGGATGCTGTTGCCATTTCTGAAAAACCGGCGACCCGTGCGGTTGTGGTGGAAGCGCTGAAACGTCCTCGCCGTTGTCGCGGCTATGTGCGGGTAAACGCCTATGACACGGAATTTTGTTACGGTGACATTTGTGAGATCGTTGGGCCTTGGCTTGACGGAATTGTTTTGCCGAAACTGGAAAGTGTCGATGATCTGCGCTCGGTCGATTGGTTGGTTGGCAATCTCGAACGCGAGCATGGAATGGAAATCGGCTCGATCGATATCATGCCGATTATTGAGACCGCGAAAGGGCAGGACGCGGCGCGCGACATTGCCCGCGCGGGGACGCGGATCAAGCGTCTGTCCTTCGGAGCCGGTGATTATACGAAGGACCTTGGCATGGAATGGTCTTTGGCGGAGACCGAACTTGCCAGCATGCGCGCGGAAATGGTCGTCGCGTCGCGTGTCGGTGAATTGGAGCCGCCAATCGATACGGTCTTCATTCATATCCGTGAGCACAAAGCTTTTTTGGAATCGTGCAATTTGGTGCGTGACCTAGGTTTTCAAGGAAAACTCTGCATTCATCCGGATCAAGTGTTGGCCGCCAATGGTGCGTTCACGCCGACGGAGGAACAACTCGTCTTCGCACACAAGGTTATCGATGCATTTGCAGAGGCAGAGGCCGCGGGGTCGGCATCGATTCAGATTGACGGCTACTTCGTCGACTATCCCATCGTTGATAAAGCACAACGGATCGTTGACGTGGCGGAAGCAATTGCGCGTGCCGAGGCTGCATGACGCGCTAGGGTTTATATTTAGAAGAACGCCGATGGTACCGAAAAGACACTATGTTTAAAGACGTTATGTTTAGGGAGTAACGATTCATGAATGACATATCAACTGTGTCAGTCTCCGGGGCGAGCACATTATCCCAATCCATGGCGGGTTTCGTCGAAGGGTTCAATTTAGATCACGTGCCTGCCGAAGTGATTGCCCGCGCCAAGCTCAACATTTTGGACGCGTTTGGAATAGGATTTGCGTCGGTTGGCTATGATTTCGCCAAACGCCTGGCATCGGCGCTGCAGGAGATCGGCGGAAATGGTGACTATCCGATTATTGGTATGAATTTGCGCCTCACGCAAAGGGATTCAGCGCATCTCAATGGTACGCTCATTCACGGGCTTGACTATGACGATACCCATAGCGGTGCCGTCGTTCACACCTCGGCCAGCGCGGTGCCGACCATGTTGTCGGCGGGTCTCGCGACCGGGGCCACTGGGCGTCAGGCCCTGGGTGCTTTCCTGATTGCCTCCGAAGTCGCCAGCCGAATTGGCGCCGCCGCTAATGGTGGGTTCCATCAACGAGGATTCCATCCGACCGGTGTCGTCGGTGCTTTTGGTTCGGCCATCGGGGCCAGCTATCTCTATGGCCTAAAGGGCGACCAATTGCTCGACGCGCAAGGCATCGTGCTGTCGCAAGCCGCCGCAAGCCTCGAATTTCTGGACGACGGTGCTTGGACAAAACGCAACCATCCGGCCTGGGCCAGCGTGTGTGGCCAGACGGCGGCTATGATGGCTAAGCATGGTTATTTTGGCCCGCGCAAACCTTATGAAGGGCGTTACGGTCTGTTCAATCTTTATATGCGTGATCCGGCGATGGCCGACCCGCGTGTGATGACGGACAGCCTCGGCGAGGACTGGAGCATGATGGAGATTGCCTTTAAGCCCTATCCCGCTTGCCATTTCAATCACGCCTTCGCGGACGCGACCTTGGCGTTGAAAGAGAAACACGGATTGAGACCGGCAGACGTCAAATCCATGACGGCGCGCATTCACGAGGATCAATCGAATGTGGTGTGTGAGCCGGAAGCCAATAAGATGCGTCCGCAGAACGCTTATGACGCGCAGTTCAGCGTGCACTACATCATGTCCGCCAGTATGACGCGGGGGCAATTTACCCTCGACGAATTGGAGGACGACGCGCTCTGTGATCCGACGATCC
>JAPKDN010000570.1 GCA_028822575.1 Alphaproteobacteria bacterium
TTCACCTACCGCGGACGCGGTATTCCTGCCCGGTGGCTATCCCGAATTGTATGCTGGGGCCTTGGCGGCGAACGCGGTATTCTTAGCTGGTCTCCGCAATGCTGCCGCGCGAGGCCTGCCTGTTTATGGAGAGTGTGGTGGCTTCATGGTTCTTGGCAAGGTTCTTACCGACGCCGACGGGGCCTCTCATGAAATGGCCGGATTACTAGCCCTTGAAACCAGTTTTGCCAAGCGTGGTCTGTCCCTTGGCTATCGACTTGTGCGGACACTAACCGAGACGCCGTTTGGCTCGGTTGGGACAGTGTTGCGCGGTCACGAGTTCCATTACGCCACCTTGGCACGGGAGGGCAATGATCATCGGGTGTTCATGGCCGAGAATGCCGAGGGAAAGAGTCGCGGCTCGCTCGGGCTGTCACGCGGTTCGGTTTTGGGGTCGTTCATACATCT
Source organism: Alphaproteobacteria bacterium (assembly GCA_028822575.1). Next base: position 448 of record JAPKDN010000570.1, read on the forward strand.
GATCGATCGGGCCGGCTAAGTACTACAACCCGAGGTTGGCAAGAATTGTCCAGGTTAGATTTCTGGATATGATTCGATGTGCCGCGCGAATACACAGCTTGGTATCATCGTCAGGCACCGCGTCCAGGCTTTGGATTTGGAGCCATTGGGCTCTGGCAAGATAAGGTACAAAGTTATGCCGTCTTGCTCGCGCAACATCACGTAGGAAACCTCGGAACATTTAAAGTTGATCCGGGTGTGGGCACTGTCACCTCAGTTCGAAAAAATCGTAAAAATATTGGCACCAACCTTCCAAACGGATGAATTATTCCATTTAAAGACATGGCTAATCGCCGGCAGCGTCGCGCAAAACGTGTCGAATTGAGGTCGATCCATTGGATGGTCCTCGTTCGTCAGCCCTGTATCAGCACTATTGCCACTACCAACCCGACTCACAAGGTATCGCGTTCGTTGGTGGTGGTCTTTGATTGACGTGGCGGGCGACCCCGGCGTATGCGGAACGGGTCCCTGGGCGCTGACCGCGCCACCCCTCCGGCCATTTGCGTCGGGAAGAGGAATAGCCCATGTCCCGGACATCGGATCACGGCCATAGCGTCGAGACACCCTTCGGCTGGGTTGTCGTCGGGGCGTCGCTTTGTTATTTGATAATGGCCTATGGGTCGTCGCATTTGATCATCGTCAGCTTGAAACCGATGGCGGACTTATACGGCTGGCCGCGTTGGATACCGTCACTGGCCTACTCAGCCCTAATGATCGGCGCTGGAGTGGGCGGCATCTTCATGGGATTATGGGCCGACAAAACCAACATTCGTTGGCCCGCCATGCTTGGCTCGGTAATGACTGGGGGCGGCATTATCGTCGCGAGCTATGCGCCCGGACATTGGACTTTAATCGCCTCGTGCGGACTTTTGGTCGGGTTGATGGGGACCAGCACCGCCTTCTCGCCGATGCTCGCGAACATTACCCGGTGGTTCGACCGCCGACGGGGCATGGCGATCGCCATCACAGCCAGCGGCCAGGCCCTGGCCGGCGCGGTTTGGCCGCTGATCTTCGAGCCACGAATTGCCAGCGTCGGCTGGCAAGAGACTTGGCGCGACTATGGCATGGTGGCGATCATCGTGATGCTGCCTATTACCTTGGCGTTTCGTCGGCCGGTCCCCCAACAACCTGACGGGGGGGCGACCATCGCCAACAAGGGCCTTGATCAAATGCCATCAGGCCGGCCGGCCGTGTCTTATAATTTGGTCCTGACCCTTCTATCGCTCGCGATCGTCGGGTGTTGTGTGGCCATGGCGATGCCGGTCGTGCATCTAATTGCCTACTGTTCCGACCTCGGTTTTTCCTCGTCGACCGGTGCCAAGATGCTCTCGTTGCTTTTATTCTGCAGCGCCATGAGCCGATTGTTTTTTGGGCTGATATCTGATCGGATCGGAGGGCTGAAAACGATCCTGTTCGGTTCCGCGGCTCAGGCGATGGCGCTCAGTCTCTTCACCCTTGTCGGCACGGAGACGTCACTTTACATAGTCTCAGGCCTGTTTGGTCTGGTGTTTGGCGGCATCGTGCCAGCTTACGCGTTGGCAGTACGGGAATTGTTCCCGGCCCGGGATACGGGTTGGCGGATGGGGGTCGTATTCCTGTTCGGTACGGGTGGTATGGCGCTTGGAGGTTTTCTCGGTGGATGGATCTACGACGTGGCGGCCCACTATCACATCGCGTTTTTGGTCGGCGTCGCCTTCAACGTTGTGAATTTAGTCGCGATCGTGACCACGCTTTGGCTAAAGGGACCACGGACCGGCCAGCTGGCGCCCGCGTAGGCCACGCTCGGGGCCTTTAATCCTTTTCGCGCTTGGCGCCCCGGTTTAACGGCACACCGAACAACTCCAAGTGATGGTCGACCAATTTAAAGCCCATTTCATTGGCGATCTTGATCTTCAGTGTCTCGAGTTCCGCATTATAGAATTCCATTACCCGGCCCGTGGTTACGTCGATCAGATGGTGGTGGTGGTCCTCGTCGCCCTGAATTTCCTCATAGCGGGCCCGGCCATCGCCGAAATCTCGCTTGGTGACGATATTGGTCTCCTCAAACAGCTTCATGGTCCGGTAGACCGTGGCGATTGAGATTGTTGGATCAAGTTCTCGGACTCGCCCATGCAGAGCCTCTACATCCGGATGATCCTCGGACTCCGAAAGCACGCGCGCGATAACCCTGCGGGGCTCGGTCATCTTGAGCCCCTTTTCGATACAAAGCCTAGCGACCCTTGAATTCATTCCACCATCTGGCATGCAGGAAAACCAATTAGTGTTCGATATGACGATCATAGATGGAACCGCGCCCCTGGGAAAGCGAAGTCTGACAAGCCACTGAGGAGCCGCAAGATTGGCTGATCCTTTCAATCAAGTGAAGGCTTGTGATTTCGCGCTTGCGCGCGAGAGCCAAAAACCTTAGACAATCCTTGAGTTTTGCCACGGCGCCGCAGTAGCTCAGCTGGTAGAGCATCGCATTCGTAATGCGAGGGTCGGGGGTTCGAGTCCCTTCTGCGGCACCAATTAAATCCATGACACACTGATTGATCTGCACTTTGTCTGATTAGAGCGAAGAGGGTAGATAATTCGGGTGATAAATCAGATTCTTTACACCTATCAAAAACGAGGTGTGTTCTATTTTAATCGGATGGTGCCGATTGAT
>JAPKDN010000571.1 GCA_028822575.1 Alphaproteobacteria bacterium
CGATGGCGCCGCGCTGACGTTCTGGCAGCCTGGTGAGTGTCTGGGCGACTCGTTTCGCGACAGCGCCGGCCTGGAGCCGTTGGTCCACCAGCCGCGCGCCGCTGGGCGGATCCAACGGCTCAATCGGCATTGTCGGGCGGCGGGCCCTAATCTTGTCGATACAAAGATTATAAGCGATTCGGTGCAACTACGTGCCGATGGCGGCATTCGGTTGTTAACGTCCGGCCTGACGCCAGACCTTGAGAGAACACTCCTGAGCATCGTCCTCGGCCTCGGTCCGATCGCCCAACAGCCGCGTCGCGAGCCCGAGGAACCGATCGAGATGGCTGCTTGAGAGTGTGCGAAACGCGGTTGGGTCCCCCTCGGAGGCCCGGTGCATCAGCTCAGCGTCCTCATCGCGCGCGCTTCTCATTGGGTGTGTCTCGTTGGCGGAGTTGCCGGGTGCATTATACATCCCGGTGGTTCGATCAGTTGTGGCCGCGATGGCTGTGGCCGGACATCTGTTTTTGACGGTGGGCGCCATGGCCTTTGCCGGCTTGCTCGATTTCAGCTCTCTTGATGGCGCCGTCGTCATCGCCGCCGAGATGATGCATCCGGCGCCCCCGAAACCGGCCTCGGCCTTGCCGTTGCCGTCGGTGTCCATCCTTACCAACTGGCGCTTCAGATGATCCGCTCGGAAGGTCGCCAACATGGCGTTAAGCTCGACCGTAGAAAGTGTGCCATCGCCGTTGGTATCACCATTCCCGAACCAGGTCTTCCGATAGCCATGGATCTCCTTCTACGTGACGGTTTCATCTTTGTTGACTTCCATCCGGGTGAACATTTCTATCATCATCGCCGCATGACGCTGGTTGGCGCCATCTTTTGGCTTCGCCGCGCCTGCCACGCCAAGGGGAAGGGCGGTGATGAGGCCGATCAGCAAGGCTTTCCGGGTGAAATTCATCGATGGTGCTCCTGGGTTATGGCCGGGTGATGCCAGCCGTCTGATCAGTAAAAGGTGGGGGATCGAAATTTCGTCGCAGGTTCAGCAAATTTATGTTCGCGACCGATGATTTGATCGGCGGGCCTTTAAAGGCGCCCAGCGAGGCGATAGGGTGTGGCAACTTTCGCAAAGCCCGCCCGGAGGAAATCCCATGGCTCTCAAGGACAAAGTTATTATCACATGCGCCGTCACTGGCTCTATCCATACGCCGACGATGAGCCCACATTTGCCGATTTCTCCGGATGAGATAGCCGAAGCCTCGATTGGCGCTTGGGAGGCGGGTGCTTCGATCATCCATCTTCATGCTCGCAACCCCGACGGCAGCCCGACGCCCGACCCCAAGGTCTTCAACGAGTTCCTGCCCCGGATCAAACAGGCCACCGACGCGGTCGTTAACATCACCACTGGAGGCGGCCATGGCATGACGCTGGAAGAGCGTCTGGAAGGCCCGTTGGCGGCCAGCCCGGAGATGACGTCGCTCAACATGGGCTCGATGAATTTCGGCCTGTTCCCGATCCTCGATAAGATGAGTGAGTTTCAGCATGAATGGGAACGCAAGCATCTCGAAAATTCACGTGATTTCATTTTCAGAAACACTTTCAAAGATATAGAGTATATTCTTCAACACTTAGGCGAGGGTCATGGCACTCGATTCGAGTTTGAGTGCTATGATATCGGCCACCTCTACACCTTGGCGCATTTCTTGGATCGCGGGCTGGTGAAGCCGCCGCTTTTCGTCCAGTCGATCTTTGGGATTCTTGGCGGTATTGGTGCTGATGAAGAGAATTTGATGCATGCCCGTCGGATCGCCGACAAGCTGTTTGGGGATGATTATCAGTGGTCGGTCCTGGCCGCGGGGCGTCACCAGATGAAATTCGTGACTATGGCGGCTATGCTCGGCGGCAACGTGCGCGTTGGTCTTGAGGACAGCCTCTATATCTCAAAGGGTAAGCTGGCCAAGTCGAACAAAGATCAGGTCGCCAAGATCCGTCGGATCGTCGAGGACCTCTCGCTTGAGGTCGCGACCCCAACCGAGGCGCGCGAGATGCTTGGCCTTAAGGGCGGCGACAAGGTCAACTTCTAGCCGAAAAAGAGCATCTGGGCATGGCCGAGCGCCCCAAGGTTTACGCGTTTACCTCGGCCATTGTCCGGCGCCCCGGCGCGTCGGTGATCAATGGCCTGCAAGCGGTTGATGGGGGAATCCCAAGCATCGACGGCGTGCGGGCGGAACATGAAGCCTATATCGCCGGCCTTAAGCGAGCCGGCGTGGTTGTCACGGTACTTGAGCCGCTCGAAGCGTTCCCCGATTCCATCTTCGTCGAGGACCCGGCTTTAGTTTTCGGCGACACCGCGATCCTGCTGCATCCAGGGACCGAGAGCCGGGCCGGAGAGGTTGCGGCGATCGCGCCGGCGCTGCGCGAACATTTCGCCACGGTGATGGAACTGGGAGCGGGTCATGTGGATGGCGGCGATGTGCTGACCACGCCCGACGGGGTAATGATTGGCCTATCGGCGCGTACGGATCGGCAGGGCGCCGAGGCGTTGATCGACTGCCTTGCCCGCATGGACCGGCGCGGGGAGATTTTCCATACGCCCGATGGCGTCCTGCATTTCAAATCGGATTGCTCGCTTCTGGACGACACCACGGTCTTGTCGACTGAAAGGTTGGCGGCGTCGGGCGTATTTGAAAGATTTCGCCAGATCCTGGCGCCGGTGGGCGAGGAGGCGGCGGCAAACGCGCTTCGGGTAAATGACACGGTGTTTGTTGGTGACAGCTATCCGCGAACGATCGGTCTTCTGCGGGGCAAGGGATACAAAGTCGAGCCGCTACCGACATCCGAGATTGGCAAGATCGACGCGGGTTTGTCGTGTATGTCCTTGCGCTGGCACGCATGGCCCCGCGGCGATTGATGGTGGGTTCCAAGGAGGTCTCTTGATGCCAACTTACAAGGGAAGCTGCCATTGCGGCGACGTTCGGTTTGAAATCATCAAGTCCGAGCCGATTGAACTGTTTATCGACTGTAATTGCTCGATTTGCACAAAACAGGGCATCCTTCATTGTCCCGTACAGAATGACGAGCTCTCCCTTATCGCCGATGATGGCGTCGTTGCGCTTTATCAATTCGGTACCGGCGACGCGCGCCATC
>JAPKDN010000572.1 GCA_028822575.1 Alphaproteobacteria bacterium
TTTGGAAATCGCCTGATAAAGATCTGCGAGCCCTTCGCCATGCTCGGCAGAAATCGCCACCGGGTCACCGATCCCAAGGCTATATGACTCCATTAATCCTCCGGTCGCCGCGCGTCCCTCACACTTGTTGGCGACCAACACGACCTTATTCTGCTCGCGACGTAGCCAATCTCCGAAATATTTGTCCAACGGCGTGACCCCAACGCGGGCATCGATCACCATAAGAACGACATCAGCCTCGGCGACGGCGGCTTCAGTCTGGTGTCGCATGCGGCCTTCGAGCGCCGCATCGTCAGCGTCCTCAAGGCCGGCGGTATCGAACACCCGGAACTCCAGATCAGCGATCCTACCCTGGCCCTCGCGCCGATCGCGGGTCACGCCAGGAATGTCGTCAACGATCGCCTCCCGTCGACCAACAAGCCTGTTGAACAGCGTGGACTTGCCGACATTCGGTCGGCCAATAATGGCAATGGTCAAGCTCATTTGGTTTTGCCCAGATCCCGCCAATCACCCTAGCGATAAGCGATCAAGCGACCTTTGTCGGTCAAGACGTACATCGTTTCACCCGCCACGATTGGGGAGATAAAAACCGGGTCACCGATATCGACGATGCCCATAAGCTCTCCAGAATATGGCGAGATCGCATGAAGTTCACCCAACGAGGATGCCAAGATCAAACGGTCGCCTGCCAAGACCGGCCCCGCGTACTGTATACCACCCTCACGACCCTCGGGACTTTCAAATTGTGGTAATTGAGTGATCCAACGGACCTGGCCATCGCGGCGGGTCAAGGCAATCACTTCGCCCGCGTTTGACACAATGAAAACGAACTCACCCGCCACCCAGGGCGTATGAGTTCCACCGATACGACGATCCCAAATTCGCGTGCCAGACTTGAAATCAAGAGCACTTATCCTGCCAGAATGGCTCATCGCTATGACCACATCGCCGTCAATTACTGGGTTACCGCGGATATCCGCCAGGCTAGTCACCGCGTTCGCCCGTCGAACTTCGCTCAGGCTGTCAGCCCAAAATACGCGCCCAGTCTCCGCCTTCAGCGCGAATATTTCACCCGAGGAATAGGGAATGACCACGACATTGTCCTTGATCGCCGGACTAGCACCACCCAATAACGCGGCATTCTCGGAAATACCCGAATGTCCCCAAAGCCGTTCCCCCGACTCCGCGGATAACGCCAAGGCCTGATTATCGATCGTTGTTAGGAACACGCGCCCGTTACTGTAGCTCGGCGCACCCCGGATTGGGCCTTGAGCGTTAACCCGCCATATTTCTTGGCCACTTTCAACGGACGCCGCGATGACTTCACCGACACCCGTCGCCGCAAAGATTTTTCCGTCGCCCGTGGTGATAGCGCCGCTGTAAACCACATCCTCTTCGTCCGGAGACCCTGTATCCAGGCGCCAGAGCCTCTCTCCTGACCCGGCATCGAATGCGGTCAGTAATCCCTCGGCGTCAAGTGCGAAAACCCGTCCGTCCAGCACGAGCGGCGACGCTAATAGAGCCATCTCAGAATTGGCCCCAGTTCCAATATCAACACTCCAGACCTTTCTGGGAGTGTTGCCAAGGGCTGGGTGTTGCATCACATGCGATTCAACACCACCAGGTTGCGGCCAATCCAAATTAGCAACCGGGCGCGGCAAGGCCACCGCCAATTCGGAGATTCTTTCATCAGGCTGAAGCGATCGTTCCAGCGCCATGATCGATATCCGCTCGCCTAGCAATGGAGGACGGCCCTTAGATTCTCCGAAAAACTCCGCACCGCACGCGGACAATGTCACCGCCGCCAGGACAATGGCGGCGGTGCGCGTCATTTCATACAGTCGTGGCGCCACCTGGGTCTCCTATGCGGCCTGTTCTCTAGTTACCCAACGCCTTAAGAACTTCAGCCGCCCGTGCCCGCATACCCGTTGGGGTCTCGGCAGCGTCGGCAAGCCCAGCAAAAATTTCTCTCGCCGCCGCGACATCTCCGGTTTTAACCGCCAAGACGCCCTTGAGTTCCAACGCTAACGGGCGCCACGGGTTGCCAGCGCCTGATACGCTATCCAACAATGGCTCCAACTCGGCCAGATCCACTGTCTCCAACCGAGTCGCCACCGAACGCACTTTCGCCAGGTCCCGCAGTATCGATGGGGCACCGGCATCAGCCGCCACTAATGCATAAGCCAGCGCCGCCGCCTCAAGATCGCCCTGCTTCGCGGCTAACGCTGCTTGTCGTAAGCGCGCGAGGACGGCATATCCACCCCCTCCATCACGCGCCAAGTCTCCAAGCGTCGAGATCGCGCCATCAACGTCACCAGCGCCAACGCGAGAGATCGCTTTTTGATATGCCGCCGAGTCAGCCTGACGCTTATGCAAGTCTCGCACTGTCCAATACTTGTACCCACCAACCGAAAGCACGATCAGCACCGCCACGGCGATCACATAGTTCCCGTACCGCTTCCACAATTTTGTGGCGCGATCCTGACGAAGTTCCTCGTCGATTTCCTTAAAGATATCGGCCACGTCGTTCTCCGCCGTATTCTAGTAATCACCCCGACACTCAACCTCGCTCCAACGAAAAGACCGCCAGAAAGACGATGATTTATTGATGAGTTCAGGCCCGCACTCTTGAGGCATCGGACCCTACTCCCGCCAGCCTACGAAATCAAACAATGTAAGGTTGATTTCGTGCCGCCACCAATAACCGAGAAACGATTTAGAGATCGATTGGACGGGAATGGATTTCAAACACTTTACCAGTCCGCTTTTTTCAGGAACACTAGCGTGATGGAGTGGCAAAACAGGGATCGAAAACGCACCAATGGCGAAGCTGATCCTAATGAACAATGCCCGCCGCGGGAAACCCGAGGTGTTTTTCAGCAAGCGTGAACTTGGTGAAATCCTCTCTGCTTACAGCATGGGTGTTATTAAGGGTGATTGGCGAGACTATGCCATCGATCGAAGCTGCCATATGGCGACATTCTCAATTTTTAAAAGCAGCCGCGAACATTCACTCTATTCTTTTGTAAAGACACAGAAACCCGGTCAAATCGACCCGGTCTTCGCGCTTTTTAACGGCCCAAAAGCCGTAACGTCATCCGGATCGCTCTCGACCGTGATGAACCG
>JAPKDN010000573.1 GCA_028822575.1 Alphaproteobacteria bacterium
CGGCTTACGACCCCAAGGGAGGTGGGGTAGAACATGGGGCTCGAATTTTCCAACGAAAGACATGCAATCATGCCCCCGAAGTCATTGGTGGTGTGGAGGAATCTGAGGCAAGTGCCCTGCTCAAGGCATTCTTTCTGGAGCGCCGGTAACGTCCTTCAAAGGCGTGGTGTTGGTGGGGGTTAGCCATTTCGCCGCCGGCGTCTTCTGCCGTCGGTTTGGCGACCCGCGTTAGCGAATGTTGGCTCCGGTAAGTTCACCGCCGAGCGGAGCAAGGTATAGGGCGCTGTCTTATGAGGGATCGCCATAGCCTCGACGAAATGCTCTTGAAAGCGGGGTTCGACGGCGGTTTCTATTTTCTCGACGTCGCGCACCACCCTCTCGATCTCACGTCGGGCGTCGCCATCCAACAAAGCGATGCGAGCGCCGGTTCCAGCGGCATTGCCAACAGACCAGACCTTGTCCAGGGGGCAATCCGGCACCATTCCCAGCACCATGGCGTATTTGGTGTCGATATGGCTGCCGAAGGCGCCGGCAAGGATCACCCGATCAACGCTGTCGATCCCCAAATGATCCATGAGCAGGCGAAAGCCCGCGTATAGAGCACCCTTGGCCAGTTGAATGGCGCGGACGTCGTTCTGGGTGATCGAGACTTCGGCGGTAAGGCGATAGGAGAATGTGCGCCCATCTTCGAAAACGCGGTCGCTTCGCGCCGCCACTCCGCCATCAATGATGCCGTCGGTGGTCAGGATCCCAGCGATGAACATTTCAGCCAGAGCTTCGATGATGCCTGAACCGCATATTCCGGTGATTCCGGCACGCTCGATGGCGCTCGCGAATTTTTTTTCATCAGACCAGAGGTCCGAGCCGATGACCTGGAAACGGGGCTCCAAGGTTTCGGGGTCGATCCGGACACGTTCGATCGCGCCGGGCGCTGCCCGTTGGCCCGAGGAGATCTGGGCACCTTCGAAAGCCGGGCCCGTGGGACTTGAACAGGCGATCAGCCGGTTTCGATTGCCAAGCACGATCTCGGCGTTGGTGCCGACATCGATGATCAGTGTCATCTCGTCCTGCTGGTGCGGGCTTTCCGATAGAATGACGGCCGCCGTATCGGCGCCGACATGGCCGGCGATACAGGGCAGGGCGTAAACCCGCGCATTGGGATGCAGGTAAAGATCAAGCTCGTTGGCGGACAAATTCACGGCGGAATCGATCGCCAAGGCGAATGGCGCACCACCGAGTTCCGTCGGGTCGATCCCCAACATCAGATGATGCATTACTGGGTTTCCGACGAAAACCAGATCGACGATCTCATCTGGGCCGGCGCCGATCTCTGCTGTCGTTTGGGTCGCCAGATAGTTGACCGCATCACGAACCACCTTGGTCATGTCGGCGTCGCCGCCAGGATTCATCATGACGTAGGAAACCCTACTCATCAGGTCCTCGCCGAAACGGATTTGCGGGTTCATCGTGCCGGCCGATGACAAAACCTTGCCGGTCGCCAGGTCACAGAGATGCGCCGACATAGTGGTTGAGCCGATATCCACTGCGAGCCCAAATATTTTGTCCTTGAATCCGGGCCATACGCCGATCACTCGATCTCCCTCACGGACGGCAACGGTCACCTTCCATGCGCCATCGCGCAACGCTTTTTGGAGTTGTTGAAGTACCGGAAGATCGCAGGCGACATCGTCGGCGATGCCCCAATCCGGCCACTGGGCGCGCAGGCTCGCGCATAGCCGCCGGAAATCGCCGGACGGATCGTGCATGTCCGGCTCTTCCACCTCGACAAAATGTAGGTGGGTGACCGGGTGGACCTGGATATCCCGAGCCTCGGCCCGCTTGCGGATGATTTGGCGGTGCACCTGGCTTTCCGGCGGTATATCGATAACCGCGTCGGCCAGCAGCTTGGCGCTGCAACCGAGCCGTCGCCCTGCTTTCAGATTACGTTTCTCGGCATAGCGGAGCTCGGCTTTGCCCACCACCGACAGGCTATCAGCACTTGAGGTGATCTGGAATTTCGAAAAATCACCGGTGGTAAAATTTACCTGACAGCGCCCACAGATGGCTCGGCCGCCGCAAACCGAATCCAGGTCGACCCCAAGCTTTCGGGCCGCCTCCAGGACCGACGTGCCGACAGGTACATTGCCCCTGTGTCCCGTTGGTGTGAAGACGACGTAAACGTCGTCGACCACGATCGCGGGCGCATCCAAGGCATTCGTGGCACCGGCATCCATGTCGTCAGGCCCGCCGTCGCCGCCGCTCCCGGCCGCCTCGCGCGCCGAGCGCCTCGCCCTCGGCCGCCGGCTCCCGGAACTTCTTGATCCAGCGCCGACATTCTGGGTCGTGACCCATCATTACATTGGCGCCGAAAATCGCGGTCATTTCCTCGTCATGCATGGGGTTCATAATCGCCGAGGTCATGCCTGCACCCATCGCCATCGACAGGAAGGCAGCGTTCAGTCCGTGCCGATTTGGCAGACCGAAGGAAACATTGGAGGCTCCGCAGGTGGTGTTCACCCCCAACTCCTCGCGCAGGCGACGGATCAGTTGGAAGGCGCTGGCGCCTGCCAGATTGATGGCGCCGACCGGCATGATCAGCGGGTCGACCACCACGTCGGCGGGTGGGATGCCGAAATCCTGGGCCCGTTCGACGATTTTCTTGGCAACCTTGAAGCGCTCGTCCGGATCTTCGGAGATCCCGGTTTCGTCATTGGAGATCGCAACGACGGCGGCGCCGTATTTTTTGATCAGAGGCAAGACAACCTCGAGCCGTTCTTCCTCGCCGGTGACGGAGTTGACCAGAGGCTTGCCCTGATAGACCGCGAGCCCGGCTTCCAGCGCCTCTACGATGGAGCTGTCGATCGATAGGGGCACGTCGGTGATCGACTGCACATGCTGGATCGACTCGGCCAGGATCTGGGGCTCGTTCGCGAGTGGGATGCCGGCGTTAACGTCCAGCATGTTGGCACCCGCCGCGACCTGGGCGCGGGCATCGGACCCAACCCGACTGTAGTCGCCTTGAGCCATTTCGGTGGCCAGCAACTTGCGGCCGGTTGGGTTGATCCGTTCCCCGATGACGCAGAACGGTTGGTCGAAACCAATGGTGATTTCTTTGGTCGCGGAG
>JAPKDN010000574.1 GCA_028822575.1 Alphaproteobacteria bacterium
TTTATAGTAGGAATATCTTTAAAGGGAAAAAAATATCGTTCACATGAGAAATTCGGGTTGAATCGCTGGCGGTTTATTTGGATCGCAATATAGACTAAAAAGCTCGTCGTGCCACACTCCCGGGTTGGTGCTTACCTTGCTGCATAACCAGCGCACGCCGCCGTCTATGCCAGCCCCATTCAACGGCTAATAATTCTGTATTGAATCAACGTCTCCCTCACTGATTCCGCTCCAATCACGCCAATCCGCGAGCCAGGCGGAGGTCACGATAATCTCCCGTGAGAGAAATTCTAAGGGATCGCCTCGCTGCAATCGGCTCGCCGCCGCCAGTTTGCGCTTTGCCAAGACGCGTGGCGGCCGTTGGCCCCGCCAACGGAATCGCCTCCGCCAGCTTCTTGAGCGCGCTGCGCCGAGCCCGTCGGCTCCATCACGTCCTTCTTCAGCAATCCGCCCATGTCGATGTCTTCCAGTTGTGGTGCCTTTAACCACAGCCAGATTTCCCAAAGAGCCCTTATACAAAATGGTCTCGGCCACAAGATGGCGCTTGCCATGGCTTTCAAATTAATCTTGAGCGCCAAGCGGAAATAGCGGAAGCGGGGTGGGTCAGGCCAACTCGTTGAGATCATCGAAGGGGTGCTGATCGAGGACGGCATCAAGTAAAATAAACATTCCGACTGACGACCTCGTTACTAATTTCCGGCCATAGCTCCGTATACGCTGACAAACTGTCTTGGGCCTTCCGGCTCAGGATATTATTGTCTCTTTCAATTAGTTTCTCTCGATACCACCTTACATCTCCCACTGATTTCTCTTCGGCCGCCGCCATGTCCTGCCGCAAGTGATGATGGCTGGAGAGATCAGCACGGTTGGACCACCCGACCAGATGGGAAAGCGTGTGAGAATTGCCATAGATCCAGACGCCTGCTTCCCGGTTCAATAGTGGATGCCTCATTGCTGCCCAAAAGGGCTCTGGAATGTCGTCCACATCGTAAAATTTGCGCGAATTTTCCATAACTTCCAACACAGCAACCACCTCACAAAAACGACGTTTAGACTTGATATGTCGACGATCAAGAAGTTTGTTAAATAGCTTTTTGGCGTGGTTTCTATCTGGACATTTCTGCACAAATGCGCTGCGAAGCTGAAGATTCCTTCGGTCGCGAGCGGTGATGCGGTATCCAAGTTTGCGGGCAAAAACCGACGGTCACCTAAAGATCGATAGGTTCCATTAATGGAACAGTGCCAAGGAGAGTTAAGCTCCCAAAGCGGCCGGTGTTTCGTCCGCGTCTAAAGTTCCACAAACGTATCACGTAGCTCAGGCATGGTTCAAAGGCGTCTTCCACCGCCAGCCGTGATCCACTTTATTTCGACCTTCGATATTTACAATAGTGACGCCGGCCTTGACGGTATGAACGGCTAGGTCTTCGCTCGGGCCGGGGAGGTTTCCAGAAAGGGGCATGGGTCGCCACATCTCGGAGCCGACAAAACGCACAAACATTGGGCAACTTCCGCGTGTGTGGCTTGTTTTTGTTCGCGGGAGATTAAAGGGTGGCCCAGTTCTGACACCAAACGTGCCATTGCGCCGAGCCGCTGCCGCTCAAGGCCAAACCAGGCTTGGGTGAAGTGACCTATATGAGGTCAACGCGTCGAACGACTCTCCAAGCATTGCATTTCGTCAGCGACGGTTTTGGAAAGGCCAGCGAGTGCCGCCTCTGCTGTCGCCTCATCCGCCAGGTCGAGGCGACAAATCTTGACCGCCATCCAAGGCGACGCGCAAGTCTCCCAATATGATACCGAAGGCGCCAGGACCAAATCGATTACGCGTTGTCGGCCTGAGTTTCTGAGCCGCAGCCAAGCATCAAATCGCTCGCAATCAACAGGCAAAAGATAGCCTGCGGCTAGGCTTCTATCCACAGCAGCCTCGACGACGTCCAATGTTGGTATCTAAGTTACAGGGTTGACGGCCTTTTCGGCCTTGGACATTCCGGAAAGTGTTGCTGGCCCCTTCGTGGCGACGGCCAGCACAATAAGATCAATGAGATTTGCGGACAGTATTCCTTGGTTCGTCACAATATAAACGCGAACGACTCGCATTCTTATTATAGACAGAAATTTCTACTACACCACTGATAATCAATCGTATTTTAATTTTAATGATTGCCTATCTAGGCTGAAGCTTCACCGTTATCTCGGTCTAGTGTATTTTTATAAAATTCATACTTGCCAAAATTTATGCTAATGATAACAATTCGCATTCGCGGGCGCTCTCTGGTGGCCGTTTACAAACTAACCGCATCATGAGGAATGGATTATGAAGACAGTTGCTCTGGTTACTACAGCGCTATCAGCGCTGATGTTGACCAACCCTTCCAGTGCCGACGATCGTATATATGCAGATTTTCCAATCACTGTTAAAGGGTATTCTGGAAATAAAACGACGTCCGTCTCATATACTGGACAGATCGCGCGCCACGCATTGCACGATTCGTTGAAAAAAATTGCTGGGTCCAGCGGTAACCCGGATCATCTCAAGGCTCAAATGACTGCCTACTTCAGCGGCAAGGACGGTGAGCGAGCTATCATCGCCCCCGTGACCAAGGGGCCTTTTGCCGTTACTCAAACAAGGGTCGCCGACATTAGCAAAGGCAAGAATCTCTCGAGCAAGACCTACAAGGGCACGGTCGCCGGCATGCCCAACAACATGACCGGCGCCGAACTCGTGAATTTTTGGATCGACAAGGCTGCGTCGGCGACCAAGGGCGTGGACCTAGCCAATGGGTACAACTACCCGCAGCTGATTTCCAAGTTCATAATGGGCGCCGTATTCTACAATCAGGTTGTGGACGGCTATCTCGACGAGAACCTCGGTTCAGACAAGAAACCCAATGACAAACCCTACAAGAGCGGCGCCGCCTATACCGGAAAGGAGCATTCCTGGGACGAAGCGTTCGGCTATTTCGGCACACCGGCACACACGATGAAACTAACACCGCGTCAGGTTTATGAAATTGCCAAGCAAGGCTCCAAATCCAAGAAACCCAAGGACGCTCTGGCTCTCGCAGATCACAACAAGGACGGCAAAGTAAATCTAAAGACCGAGATGACCTTCTCGCCAGCCTATTAT
>JAPKDN010000575.1 GCA_028822575.1 Alphaproteobacteria bacterium
CTGACATTTCTTACGTGGTGCCGAAGGAAGGATCCATTGTCTGGGAGGATACGTTGGCCATTCCAAATGGCGCACCGCACCCCGAGAACGCCCACAAGTTCATAAACTTCGTGCTTGAGGCGCAAGCCGGCGCCGGGATCGCCGAAGTTATCCAGTACGCGACGCCGAATGAGGCGGCGAAAGCGCTGATGCCGGATAGTTATTCCAAAAATTCCGCGATATTCCCGTCCGATGAGACGCTCGCCGCCTGTGAGGCGGCAGTTTATCTCGGAGCGGATGTTTCGAAGCTTTATGACGAGGCCTGGACTCGGATTCTAGCTGCGTAAATCCGCGCCTTAGGCGTATTCACCCCAGATTGGTGCCCGATGGAGCAACTGAAAAGGCTTTCGCTCGGCTTTTGGATTTGTTCCCTGCCGTCGAGCGTGTGGTTGCTCGTGTTTTTTCTGGTTCCACTTGCCTTCGTCTGGGTGTTGAGTTTCGGGGAGAAGCGCGGGCTGATAGATGTCGAGATCAGCTGGACATTGGTCAATTACGCCCGCGCGCTCGACCCGCTCTATCTCGGTGTATTTGTGAAAAGCATATGGATCTCGAGCCTCACGACATTGGTTTGCCTTTTCATAGGCCTTCCCGTAGCGCTGGGAATCGTTTTTTCGCCACCACGCTGGAAGCCGATTCTTTTATTGTTGGTGATTTTGCCGTTTTGGACAAATCTGCTGATCCGCACCTATGCGCTTATCGCGGTTTTACGGACCCAGGGGCATTTGAACGGTGCGCTGGAATGGAGTGCCGACCTTGTCGGCCTGCCGTTCGAGCCACTGGCGCTTCTGTACAATAATACCTCGGTTGTTATCGGCCTGGTCTATGTACATTTTCCCTTCATGGTGCTGCCGCTATACGCGGCCTTGGATCGAATGGACCGGTCGTTCATCGAAGCAGCTCTTGATCTGGGTGCGAGCCAGACCCGGACGTTTCTAAGCATTATCGTGCCGCTGGCGGTGCCAGGGATCATTTCTGGCGTGATCCTGGTCTTCATCCCGGCGCTTGGCTCCTATTTGACGCCGGCCCTCCTCGGTGGGACCGATAGCCAGATGATCGCTAATGTTGTGGAACGGCAATTCAAGAACGCCAATGATTGGCCGTTCGGATCGGCGCTCTCGTTCCTGTTGATGTATGTCACCTTTGGCGCCCTGGCGCTCCGATCGGTATTAGTTAGGGGAAGGGGTGGGGTGGTGGTGACATGAGCCCGCGCGCCCCCCGTCAGCGATCGCGCCCAGGTCCCTTGGAATACACACGCCAGACCTGGATGCGCCTGACCCTTCTGGCCACCTTCGTCTTTCTCTACGCCCCGATCGCCTCCCTCGTCGCGTTTTCCTTTAACGACAGCAAACGTAACATTGTTTGGCGCGGCTTCACGACCAAGTACTATGAGAAGTTGTTGGCGAATGATGGCCTGATCGAGGCGTTCATGAACTCGATTACGATAGCCTTGGTCAGCACGGTGATCAGCACGATCCTTGGGGCCTTTGCGGGCTATCTCCTATGGCGCTTCCGGTTTCCCCTGAAGGGTTTCTTCGAGGGGGCGCTCACCTTGCCGATCGTAATTCCGGAGATCTGCATGGGTGTTGCCATGTTGGTTTTTTTCAACGCTATCGGTTGGCCGATGGACCTGCCTTGGCCCTTAAATCTTGGGCAGATCACAATAGCCCATGTTTCATTCAGTTTTCCCTTCGTGGTGGTGGTCATCCGCGCCCGCCTGGCCAGTTTCAACGAGGAACTTGCGGAAGTGGCGGGAGATCTCGGCGCTGGCGAGTTAGCGATTGCGTGGGATGTGATCCTGCCTCATATGCGGCCGGGCCTATTGGCCGGAGCGCTGTTGGCCTTCACCTTGTCGCTTGATGATTTCGTGATCACGTTTTTCACGTCCGGCCCAGATACCGCGACGTTCCCGGTCAAGGTCTATTCCATGGTGCGTTTCTCGGTGACCCCTGAGGTTAACGCGGCGTCGACGGTTTTGATCGTGATCACGGTGGCGGTTACGGTGGCGGCGCTGTGGATCCAGAATCGCCAATCGGCGGAGACGAGAAGATGAGTGGAGCCGATCGAAAGCCTATAATCCGGATCGAGGGGTTGTCCAAACGCTTTGGGTCTGTCACGGCCGTCGATGACGTCAGTCTTCAAATCATGGAAGGCGAGTTTTTTGCCCTGTTGGGCCCCTCGGGCTGTGGCAAGACGACATTGCTTCGGATGCTCGCGGGACTGGAATCCCCAGATGCGGGATCGATAATCATCGATGGCGAAGACATGAGCCATGTGCCGGCCAACCGTCGGCCGGTCAACATGGTTTTCCAGTCCTACGCGGTATTCCCGCATATGTCGGTCCTGGATAATGTGGCATACGGCCTCAAGGTCACGGGCACGGCGCCGCGTGAGGCGCAGCGCCGTGCTATCGAGGCCCTGCTGCTGGTCAAGTTGGATGGGTTAGGGTCCCGCATGCCGGACCAACTATCTGGCGGTCAGAGACAGCGCGTGGCCCTGGCACGCGCGCTGATCAAACGTCCCAAGGTCTTGTTGTTGGATGAGCCCTTGTCTGCCTTGGACGCCAAACTGCGCGAGGCGATGAGGCTTGAGTTGGTCAATCTTCAGGAAACCGTTGGGATAACCTTCGTGATCGTTACCCATGATCAGGAAGAAGCCCTGTCCATGGCCGACCGGATCGCGGTCATGGACCAAGGTTTGGTCTCGCAGACCGCCCCGCCGATGGAGCTCTATGAGTTCCCGGCGACGCGCTTCGTGGCGGATTTTATAGGATCAGTGAATATGTTCGAGGGAGTGGTAACCGATCTAAAGGACGGTGCGATCGCCGTGCGCGCGCCAGTTCTGGCATCAACTTTGTCGGTGAAGCAGGACAAGGATGTTACCGTCGGCGCCATAGTCTGGGTTGCGGTCCGCCCGGAAAAGATTGATATCGTCAAACAGAGCCCAAAGGGTTGCGTCGGGTTGGGGGGCGACGCAGGTGCCGGTACGGTGAATACTGCGGAGGGTATTATTGAGGAGCTTACTTATCTCGGTGACCTCTCGATTTACCATGTCCGAATCTTAGACACCTCCGAAGGCATGATCAAG
>JAPKDN010000576.1 GCA_028822575.1 Alphaproteobacteria bacterium
CAACCGATCCTTAGTCGCCCCAAATGTCTCAGGATGAAGCTCCAGTAAGAGCGCGATAGAATTAAACTCGGCGAGCTCGTCCTCGATGATCTTGCCATCCACTGCCATCACCAGATAGATCGCTCTCATCAACTTGCGAGAGCCCGTATAATACATTGCGAAACGACCAATCTTATTGTTCAGGACTTTTTGGAAAAGTTCGTGATCCTCATAATGGATGGCGTAGACATAATCGCCAAAAATCCCGACGACTTTCTTGGTGTGACCCTTCCGCAGCATGTCGGTGGTGTCGATGATCCGTTCAACCTCATATTTCTTGGCGATGTTGAAAACCCTATCCTTCACCGCCGTCAGGAAATCCCGATTGCAATAGCGGTCGAGTTCGTCCTTGAGTTTCACGCGTAGATCTCCGGTCATTGGGGTTCTGCTGGTGGGCTGAGCTTGGGTGGCACCGGTGCCCCAGACACAAGCTGGTGATCTTATCACCAGCCCACGACAGCTGCGGCTCCGTGCCCCTGATGTAATTTAAGTTGACGTCGCGGCCCCTTATCCGCCGTATGGCGCCCTCGCCCCCAATTTCCCCAAGAGCGTCGCCATGTTTGAATTATGGATCCCGGTCACCATCGCGGCGGCGTTCTCGCAGAACGTTCGCTCGGCATTGCAGAAGTCTCTAAAATCAAAGCTCAGCACCGCTGGCGCGACCTCGGCACGGTTTTTCTATGCCGTGCCCTTCGCATTCCTTTACGCCGCCTTTTTGCATCAGGGGTTTGATTTTGCCCTACCGGAACCGAACTGGCGATTCGCGTTCTTCGGTGTTATCGGCGGCATGGCCCAGATCGTCGCGACGGCATTACTGGTCTACCTCTTCTCGTTCCGCAATTTTGCAGTCGGCACCACTTATTCCAAGACTGAGACCGTGCAGGCGGCGATCTTCGGGCTGGTGATCCTGGGAGATACGCTGAGCACCGGCGCGGTTGTCGGCATCATGATCTCGCTGGTTGGGGTCATGGCAATCTCCCAGGCGCGCCAGGAAGCCGGGATGAAGGGGTTGCTGACCTCGCTGACCCAGAAGACCGCGCTGATCGGCATCGCCTCCGGTGCCGCTTTCGGCATTTCGGCCGTCGCGTATCGGGCCTCCTCGCTCTCGCTGGGCGG
Source organism: Alphaproteobacteria bacterium (assembly GCA_028822575.1). The sequence continues at coordinate 1,156 of JAPKDN010000576.1, forward strand.
CGAAGGCTTTTTGATGCAAGCCTCTTTCACCCTGGCCTGCGTCACGATCATACAGGCCCTGATCATGGCCATGTATCTCAGAATGCGGGAGCCCGGAGAGATCACCACCGTCGCCCGCAACTGGAAAGTCGCCGGCCTGGTGGGGCTGAGTGGCATGTTCGGCTCGGCCTGCTGGCTTACAGCGATGACCATCCAGAACGTCGCCTATGTCCGGGCTCTCGGCCAGATCGAGCTGGTCTTCACTTTCGCAGCCTCTTACTTCATCTTCAAGGAACGCACCAATACCATGGAGTTCATGGGTATCCTGGCGGTGATCGGAGGGATCGTGGTGTTGTTGTTGTGGAGATAGGGATGATCCAACAGGCTTTTTCAACGTATTAAGGGCATAGAGGTTACGTCCATGCGAAAAGTCCTCATATCAATCATTGCAGCGTTCGGCTTAACGCTGAGCGGCGCCGCGCATGCCGGGAGTGCTCATATGTTCGACTTCACCTCAATCGAGGGTACGCCGCTCTCTCTCGCCGGTTATCGCGGCAAGGCGGTGCTGGTGGTCAATACCGCGTCCCGCTGTGGCTTCACCCCGCAATACGCGGGACTACAGAGCCTTTGGGAGAAGTACCGCGATCGGGGATTGGTGGTGCTTGGTGTGCCGTCAAATGACTTCGGAGCGCAAGAGCCGGGGTCCGAGGATGAGATCAAGAGCTTCTGCGAGGTTAATTTCGACATCGACTTTCCGATGACCGCCAAGGAAGTGGTCAGCGGCGATAACGCCCATCCGTTCTACAAATGGTCCAGCGAGGCGCTTGGCGGCCTCTCGAAGCCAAGATGGAATTTCCACAAGATCCTACTGGATACCGAGGGCAACGCCGTCGACTGGTTCGCGCCGACCACCACCCCCAACGCGGACAAACTGATCTCGGCGATCGAGGCGGTTCTGCCAGGCTGAACCACACAGTGATTTCACTCCTCCCCGATCTGCATTAGTCTAGCGGATAGATTCCACGGACGGGGGAAGACGCGTAAAATGGACGACTATGATCTTGGCGCCCACGGGCGGAAAATCACCACCACCTCAGCCGACGCCCAGAGATGGTTCGATCTCGGTCTAAACTGGACCTATGCGTTCAATCATGGCGAGGCAGTTACCTCTTTCAAGAATGCGCTCGAAGCCGATCCGAATTGCGCCATGGCCCATTGGGGCGTCGCCTACGCTATTGGCCCCAACTATAACCTGCCCTGGCACCGGCTTGACCCCAAAGGGAGGGCCAAAGCGCTTGAGGCGGCGTATGACGCAACCCAGTGCGCGCGTGCAAATCTTGATGGCCTGACCGCGCCTGAAAAGGGCATGATCGAAGCGCTTACCGCGCGCTTCCCCCAACGCGAGTTGGTCGAAGATCTCGATCCTTGGAATGTTGATTTCACAAACGCCATGCGCAACGTCCTCAAGGCGCATCCCGATGATCTTGAAATCCGCTCGATCTTCGTCGAGGCGATCATGAACGAGACGCCATGGAAGATGTGGGACCTGCCCACGGGTCAGATCGCGGAGGGAGCCGGCACCGCCGAAGCGCGAGAGGTTCTAGAAAGCGCTTTCCGCGATATGCCTTCAAGTTGGGACCACCCTGGCATCCTCCACCTCTATGTCCATCTAATGGAAATGTCGCCCTTCCCGGAGCTTGCGTTAAGAGCGGGCGACCGTTTGCGGGACCTCATGCCGGATTCCGGGCATCTGATACATATGCCAACCCACATCGACGTGCTTTGCGGCAATTATCGGGATGTGGTCGTCTACAACCAAAAGGCCATTGTAGCGGACCGTAAATATTTGGAACGCAATGGCCCGCTCAACGTCTATGCCATGTACCGGACACATAATCACCATTTTGTCATCTACGGCGCCATGTTCCTCGGCCAATACACCGCGGCGATCGCGGCGGCACAGGAACTCATCGACACCACCCCAGAA
>JAPKDN010000577.1 GCA_028822575.1 Alphaproteobacteria bacterium
ACACAGCCAGTCCATCCCCTGGCCAGTTACGGCATTCTATTACGATATGGGCGACATGAAGACTGTTAGGATAGTTCATCAGACCGTCCCAGCCACCAAACTGGATACGCTGGCCGCCAGAATTGCCGAAGCAGAGATGAACACCGCGTCCAGTAGCCAGTTGATCGCCTCGGCCGCCCATTCCTATTCCTCCGAATTACCGGGAAGATTGGCCTCATCAAGCTGGACCACTGGCGCACCCGGATGTCGAACCTGCTCGGCCAAAACTTCGGTGATCGCCAGCGCCACGTCCTTGAGTCGGCCGTAAAGCTTGTCAATCGAGGACTTGGTGAACATATGCGGACCGATCAGGGTGAATTTAAGCGACTTGCTGACAAGCGCGTCTCTGGGCACCTGGAAAGTCGAGGGTGCCGTGACTAATCGGCCCGTCAACCAAACCAAGGGGCTGCAGCCAGATGCTCATGCCAGTCTGCTCACGATAGGCGACCAATCCGTCGAAATCGATGGCGGTCCGTACTCCGGATATCGGGCGCACGAAATACTCGGTCATGCCGTTCGTGGCGGGGTGATTGACATCGATCCGGCAGAGTTCTCCATCACAGACGATGTCGATGCCCACCTGTTCCTGTTTGTGCGACACGACCTAGATTGCATCGATCGGTGCCTGTTCGGTTAGCGTCGCAACGATCCAATCCGGAACTGGGTAGCTGCTAACCACCATCGTTTTGATTTTTGACTAGCTTATCGTCCAACTCCCATGGATCCGAATCTCATCGACCTGATAAAAAGACCCTTCGATATACGTCGCTAAAACCATTCCGACCGCATATCGTGGATCGTATCATCAAGACGTATCAGTATTTCCGCTAGCGGTTTACAGGCCGGCAATTCGATATTGTGCATGTAGTGACATGCATGCAGCTTGCCGGCGAGAAAATCACGGTCTTGGTCATCAGGAGCGCCATCCAGCAATCGTGACGCAACGATCGCCTGCTGTAGCCAAATCCAACCCATTGTCACCAGGCCCGCGAGCTCCATGAAGGTCGAGGCGTTAGCGAGGCCCCGGCGCGGGCCGACCTGTTCCATGGCGCTATGAATAGCAGAGGCCGATGACAGCATTCGCTCCAACGCCGCTCTGAGCGCCGCCGCGTCATCGTGCAAGACGGCGATCTCGTCCGCGTGACCTATAGTAGACCAGATCTCGCGCTCCATCAGAGCCATCGCCGCGCCGCCACGCATCACCACCTTGCGTCCCAGCAGATCGATCGCCTGAATGCCGTTGGTGCCCTCGTGGATTGGGTTCAGGCGGTTGTCCCGATAAAACTGCTCGACAGGGTGATCACGGGTAAAGCCAGCGCCGCCCAGGATCTGGATCGCCGCCTCGTTCGCCGCTAGGCTGTGGTCCGAGACCCAGGATTTGATGATGGGTGTCAGGATATCGAGCAACAACCCGCTCTCGTCCCGAACCGTCTCGTCCGGGTCTTGGCGCTGTTTATCAACCAGCTTGGCCGCCATCAGGCCAAGCGCTAGACCGCCCTCGGCAACTATTTTCTGCTTAAGCAACAAGCGCCGAATATCCGCGTGCTCGATTAGCATGACCTGCGCCGCAGTCAGATCCTTCTCGCCTGGATGCCGGCCTTGCGGACGGTCTCGCGCATAGTCAAGACTGTGCTGGTATCCGGCGTAAGCCAGCATCGCCGAGCCGACGCCGACGCCAATCCGCGCCTCGTTCATCATATGGAACATGTAGGTGAGACCCTTGTTCGACTCGCCGATCAACTCACCCCGGCAATCGCCCGCGTCACCGAAACTCAGCGCGGTGTTGACGGTGCCGCGATAGCCCATCTTGTGATTGAGACCGGTGAGGGTCACGTCGTTGTCGGCGCCGTTACCGCCATCAACATCGAGCCGGTAACGCGGAACGATGAACAAGGACAGCCCCCGCACACCAGCCGGCGCCCCCTCGATCCGCGCCAGGACCAGATGCACGATGTTTGCGGCCAGCTCATGGCTGCCACCGGAAATCCACATTTTCGCACCAGTGAGCCGGAAACTTCCATCAGACGTCTCTCGCGCCGTGGTCCGCACGTCCGAGAGCGAGGAGCCGGCATGCGGCTCCGACAGCACCATAGTCCCTTGGAAACGCCCCTCCAGCATCGGCGCCATGAAGCGTCGTTGTTGATCGTCGGAGCCGTGGGAATGGATCAAATTAGCCGCCGCGACGGTCAGGAAGGGATAAGCGGCGGTTGAGATATTGGCAGCCTGGAAGAACGCGAACGCCGCCTGCTGCACCGTCCAGGGAAGTTGCATGCCGCCAAGCGCCGTATCGTGATGCGCGGCGCCAAACCCGGCGGCGCTGAACGCCTCGATCGCGGGCTGAACATCCGGATGCAGGACGACCTTGTCATCAACCAGGTGGGGTTCGTCGTCATCTGCGGCGCGGTTATGCGGGCGAAACTTATCCTCAGCGAGTTGACGGGCGGTTTCCAGCACTGCGGTGAAGGTTTCACGGTCGTGCTCGCCGAAGCGCAGATAGGCGGTCAGTTCCTCGACCTTCAACCAGTCGTAGAGCAGGAAATCGAGATCTCGAGGGTTGATCAGGTCGGTCATGGATCAGCGAATCACGAAGCCCCCATCGACGGTCACAACGGTTCCAGTCATGAACTTCGAGGCATCCGACGCCAATAGCAACAGCGCTCCATCCAGATCCTCGACCTGCCCCAGCCGCCGCGCCGGCACCGACTTCACCAGGGCCTGGCCCGGGGGTGACTGGAAAAAATCACTATTCATCGGGGTTTCGATATAGCCCGGCGCGATAGCGTTGACCCGCACCCCACTACGCGCCAACTCGAGCCCCATCGCTGCAGTGAGCTGGTTCAGCCCACCTTTAGACGCACAATAGGTCGTGAGCGTGCCGATCGGGCGCGAGCCGAGCACCGAGGAGATGTTGATGATCGAACCCGAACCGCGCGCGACCATTCCCTTGGCAACCGCCTGAGCGCAAAAGAAGCAACCCTTCAGATTAGTACCGAGGATGGTGTCGTAATCTTCCTCGGTTACATCCAGAAAAAGCTTGTTGATGGCGAGGCCGGCGTTGTTGACCAGAACGTCCACGGGCC
>JAPKDN010000578.1 GCA_028822575.1 Alphaproteobacteria bacterium
GGACCGTGATCACCTTGGTCTAAGACATGCCGTTGGCGCCGGTCCTGGCATTCGAGGGCCTAGTCCTGATCACGGCGGCGTTTCAACATTCCAAACCCAACCTACGCACGGGCTGCAAAGAGACGGTCTCTTCCTCGTTGATCACCCCGCCAATCCATTGGGTGCATCACCACGCGACACGGGCCGATACCGGTTCAAACTATGCTGCGGTTTTCAGTTTTTGGGACCCCCTCTTTGGGTCTCGAAGCCCCACGGAACATTCGCCAGACCTGTAGATTGGGGTCAAGGCGCGCGCTGATATGTAATTTTAGCGCTATTAACCCGACTGTTCTGGCGCCAAGATTGAGGGAAAAACGTCGATCCAGCGCCCTAGAGAAGGTCTTCTTTAAACACGTTCAAGATGTGACCGCTTTGCAGGGTGTGGCCCCACTCTTCATAGTGGAAAAAAGTACGGTTCAGATTGGAGGCATCATAGTCGCACGACTTCGGCCAACCTGACTATATTTGTCGTATGACACTCTTGACTCATTGAATGAGAATGAGTCGCTGGAGTCGACGTCCTGAAAAACCATCTCAATGTACCCCGCCATTACAGGCGTACTGCGAAACCAACCGATCCGCACCGATGCAAGTTTGCGCGATCGACAAAAATGGGCTCCAAATCCCACTTGATCAAGACTAATACTTTAGGAGCCGCCCAACACTATCCGACCTACGCGCTCGCGCGCTATAATCATTTTCTGAATCTGCGCGGTTCCGTCACCGATTTGCAGGCCCAGGACATCGCGCAGACGCTGCTGATGCGGCATATCCTTGCTATAGCCGGAATGACCGTGCGCCAGCAGACATTGATGAATGGCATCGAAAGCCACTTTCGGTGCCCACCATTTGACCATCGCCGCTTCTGCCGTGTGGGGTTCGCCCTGATCGCGCAACCAGAGCGTCTTGTAACAAAGTAGCCTTGCCGCCTCGATCATGGTCTCCGCTTCCGCCAACGGGAAGGTGACACCCTGATAGGCAGCCAACGGCTTGCCGAATGCCTCGCGTTCCTGAATATAGTCCCAGCTTTCATCAAGCGAGGCTCGGGCAGCGCCAAGCACCATCAGGCCGATCAGAGCGCGTGAATAGTCAAACCCGCCCATGACTTGTCGAAACCCGGCGCCCTCGCTACCTATAAGGGCGGCATCCCCCACGCGGACATCATCGAAGAACATTGAGCCACGTCCGACACTGCGCGACCCCAAATCGTCAAAGGATGTCGTTGTCAAACCGGGCGTGTCGCGAGATACCAAGAACGCCGAGATGCCATGGGCCCGCTCCTCCTCGGTACCGGTGCGTGCGAAAACCAGCACCGCGTCGGCCTGATCGGCGATCGAGACTGAAGTCTTCTCGCCATTTAGCAGATAACCTTGATTGGTCCGGCGCGCCTTCAGCCGAAGGTTCGCGGCGTCAGACCCGCCACCTGGCTCGGTCAGCGCTAAGGCCAGAAGCGTCTTGCCTGCGCAAGCATCGGACACCACGGCGCGCGCGATTGCGGGCTCGGCGTGTTCAACCAGGATTGCCCCGACCAGACCGGTAAGGAGCGGCACATAACCGACATTGAGGTCGGCGTGACTGATCGCCTCGATGATCAAACCCGCCGTGACGCTGTCCACACCCGAGCCACCGAACGCCTCGGGAATCTCGGCGGCGATCAAGCCAAGGTCACCCATTTCCTGGATTAGATCGCGGTCCAATGGTCCGCTGGTGTCGCGTTCCATGAACCCCGGCGCCAAACGACCGGTGGCAAAACGCTGGGCAACATCCTGGATTGCGCGCTGATCGTCGGTAAAGTCGAAATCCATGACGATGGTCCCCGTGGGTTAGCTTTTTATCAATCCCCGCAACTCGTAAAGTACCTCAAGTGCCTGGAGCGGCGTCAGCGCATCGGGATTCACGTCGACCAACCGTTCCTCGACCAGGCTTGGACCCGAGGCGGCGCGCGGTCCGGGCTGAGCAAGCATCGCCTGGAACAGCGGCAAATCCTCTGCTAATCGTCCGGCTGCGCCAGCCTTATCGCCTTTTTCAAGCTGCTTCAGCACCGCCTCGGCTCGATTGATGACGACAGGTGGTAGACCTGCAAGCTTGGCCACGTGAATGCCGTAGGAGCGATTAGCGGCGCCCCTGCCAACCTGGTGCAGGAAAACGATCTCGTCTTTCCACTCCTTGATTAGCATGGTGTGGCAGGAAAGCGACGGAAGCTTGTCGGCCAGAACCGTCAGCTCGTGATAATGAGTTGCGAACAGAGTCCGGCACTTGTTCACTTCGTGCAGATGCTCGATCGAGGCCCAAGCGATCGACAAACCATCGAAGGTCGCGGTTCCCCGACCGATCTCGTCAAGAATCACGAGTGAACGTTCCGTCGCCTGATTAAGAATCGCCGCAGTTTCCACCATCTCGACCATGAAAGTCGATCGCCCGCGCGCTAAATCATCGGCAGCCCCAACCCGACTAAACAAACGATCCACCACGCCGATGCGCGCCGTGTCCGCGGGCACATAAGAACCCATCTGCGCCAGCAAGGTTATCAAGGCGTTCTGGCGCAGAAACGTGCTTTTACCGGCCATGTTCGGCCCGGTGATCAGCCAAAGCCGCTGTTCATCCTCAAGACTACAATCATTGGCGACGAAACCCGCCCCATCCTTAGCCAACGCTTCGACCACCGGATGCCGGCCGCCGGTAATCAAAAAACCCAGGCCGTCATCCACGATGGGCCGAACATAGCGTCGATCTATTGCGAGTTCCGCCAACCCACTGGCGACGTCCAGACGCGAAAGCGCCGTGGCGGCCAGACTGATCGCGTCCGCCGCCTCTAAAACCTGTTCCACCAGTCTGGCGAAAATTTCCATTTCCAGGGCCAAGGACTTGTCCGCCGCCGATGCCACGTCACGTTCCAGCTCGCCAAGCTCGATCGTGGTGAATCGAACAGCGTTGGCCATTGTCTGGCGGTGGATAAAGGTTTCGTGCCCCATCACCTTGTCGCCTTGTATAGCGGTCACCTCGACGAAATAACCCAGCACCTTATTGTGCTTGATCTTCATCGAGGAGATACCGGATTGCTCGGCGTATTGGCGC
>JAPKDN010000579.1 GCA_028822575.1 Alphaproteobacteria bacterium
CGTTAAAGGGTCTTGGAAAATGAATGCCCTCAGGATCAAGACGAACGTGCTGAAAATAGGCATTGATTAGGTGGGAGCGAGGTGGACGATTACCTCGGCGCCGGGCATGAGAAATATCGTCTTCCCCGAGCACCATTACCCAACCAACCGCCCACCAAGCCGTTCGTTCAGATCCAGACACGTTGTTATATCGCCCATTATCATGGAAACTGAGAGGCCTTCGCAATCCAGAAACGTGCGCACCTCGCTCACGCAATCGTGAAAGATATCCACGGATACGACGGACGCGCGCATAGACACCGCCGATTATCCCACTGCCAACGTCAAGGGCGCCAAGGTATTGATAAAAGGTGTCAACCCGGGTGAGACCTAGGCGAGACCTTCTTGCTCGCCGGCCTGTCGACGTTGCTCTTCGGCGTCTTAATCGGCGATGCGTTGGATCCGCTGGAGACGATGGCCTAGAGCTTCGTTGTCGGTTTGATCTGGGTGTCGGGGGAGATCAGGACGAACTATCTATTCGAGCGGCGAACCCTGCGCCTCTGGTTCATCAATGGTGGCTACCAAACCGCGCCCTTTACCATCATCGGCGCGGTCTTCGGTTACCTTAGGTGACCCGTTAGGTGGCCGCGTTGCGCCGACGTGCCGCGTCGGTGCCGGCGAGCCTGCCGGTTACAGCGCCGCGCATCACCGAGGTCGCACCGGTATAGACCCGATAGTATAGCCCGACGACTTCTCCAGCGGCATAAAGGCCGGGAATGACGTCACCCTCGGTATTGATTACTTGGGCATTGTCGTCGACCTTCACGCCACCAAAGGTAAAGCAATTGGAGCAGATGATCGGCCAGGCCTTGAACGGTGGCTTGAGAATTGGTCTTGCCCAGTTTGACTTACGCGGCTCCAAACCGGTGGTCGCCAATCCGTCAGGCCGCATGTAATCAAAATCGGCGGGGTTGGGGCAAGCACGGTTAAAGGCCGTGATCGTCGCCAATAATTCACGCGGATCGACTTCCATCGCTTTGGCGAGACCATCAATCGTATCCGCCTCTAGCGGTGCCTCACGGGATCGCACCGTCACCCACCAGTTTTCCACGTCATCCAGCCCAGCGTCGAAGACCGCATAGGCGATACCGTGGCGCTGCTCCATGATAAGGCGGGTCACCACCTCATAGCTGGCATCGACCATCGCCGGGCCTTCGTCGGTAAAGCGTCGACCGGCATCGTTCACAAGAACGCCGTAAGAATAATTCAGCACGACCGGTTCGATATCGGCAGAGCGAGGATCGACGGGCTGGGCGTGAAAGCTGCCGAAATCACCACAAGGCGCCGCGCCGGCCGTCAGCGCCATCCGAACGCCTTCGCCGCGATTAAAGTGCCCACCGCGGGATACCGGCCGAATGAACTGAGCTTGCGGGCCGATATAATGGCTCAGCATTTCCGGATTACCCTCGAAACCACCGCTTGCCAAAACCACACTTCGGGCGCGGAACTCTAGTGGTTTGTTGCCGCGTCCAACCGCTTTGACGCCAATGACGGCGCCGTTATCGTCAATCAGTAGGTCCCGAGCCGAAGTCTCATAAAACACTTGTATTCTGTCGGCATGGCTGTCGACATAACCACCCAATGCCTCGACCAATGCGAGGCCACCACCGATCGGTCCCATGCGGGTGGTGGATTGGCTCAGGAAATACAACGGCAGGAAATCGAACTTTACTCCAAACCCTTCCAACCATTTCAAGGCCTTAGGCGCGTCCTCGGCAATTGTCGCGATCAGATGCGGATCGATCATGCCGAGCGAACGCAGAACGGCGGGCTGATTCTCTCGATCCCGCACCACGTCACGTAAAATGCTAGGGTCTGGCCAACCGCCGGCATTGGCGGCGAAACGATCCTCAAAATCATCGGAGACCTGGTCCGCGTTCTTCATCCGCCAGAAACTTTCGGTATAGCGGGTATTTCCTCCTCGCTCCTCCGCCGGCGCACGCTCCAGAATGGCGACACGTGCGCCGCTCTGATGCGCGGTGACCGCCGCCGAGAGGCCGGCGATACCAAAACCGACAACCAGAACATCCACTTGATCTAATTTCATGCCACGCAATTCCAGATTTACCAAGGGACTTACCGTGTGAAGTTGGCGCAATGGCCCTGTCGAGAGAACAATAACCTATTACTTTAGCGGCTCTCATTGCCCCAAAAAAATGGCACTTTCAACCCTACCGCTCAACTCTTGTGACCTCGTTACCTAATGAACGGTTTAATTCTAAATTTCAGGTTAGCTTATCCTAATGTAAGCAGAGCATGCAGCACGATGCCCCCCCCGAAGGTGGAATCTTTTGTATTTTTGCTGATAAGAATCGGAACTTAGACGCGGTGGTCTTGTGCTTCTGATCAATAAAGCAGTGGGATCAAGAGAGCGGTCAGTTCAAGATCGAAGGGACCCACTCGGACGGCGAGTTTAGCTTATTGGAGTTTTATAAGATTGACGGAACGAGGGATATGAAGGAGCCCCCATTTGGGGCCGCTACGTTTCTGGTCCCACTCCAGTTCAGGGGCACCTGCCGCTACGGCACGAAGGAAAGAGGCTGGTTCTTGCATTAAAATGATTTTATGAAATTATCCGTTCTCTATCGTTAATTTGCCTTACTAGAAATGCGGGAGGCAGGGCCAATACAAGAAACAAACCCTTATCCGCAGATACGGTGGCGATCTCCGTGTTCCTGAGCTTCGTTGTAAGATTGCAGCAGGGTGCCCTCGCCCTGCTAATCGCCAGTTAGGCGCTGATCCTTGCGGGGACGTCTTCCCAGGTTTTCTGAAACGGTATCGGGAAAAAGTTGCCGCTGAACTCCTGGCCAAGTGGTGATGAAGATGATCAAAAAGTCAGAATTACCGAGCAAGATTTGTGGGGCTTGTGGGCGCCCATTCATTTGGCGAAAGAAGTGGGTAAGGGTCGGGGACGAGGTGGTATACTGTTCAAAGCGGTGTGGGCAGTGCAGATGATCGTGAAGCCCTTGATCGTGTTCGCCCTTGCGGGAACCATGGTTCCTTTTGAAAGCATGACAGCCTTATGTCCGACAATTCAGCTGACTTCCATTCAGAAACCTGGTTTCT
>JAPKDN010000580.1 GCA_028822575.1 Alphaproteobacteria bacterium
TGGCATTGGCGCCACGAGCCCGCATTTCGGTAAAGGCTTCGTGACCTGGTGTATCAAGGAAGGTGATCTTTTCCCCAGTCTCGATCCGGACCTGGTATGCGCCAATATGTTGAGTAATTCCGCCAGCCTCTCCAGCGGCGATATCCGTCTTTCGCAGTGCGTCGAGCAACGATGTTTTACCATGATCGACGTGGCCCATCACGGTGACCACCGGCGCGCGTGGCACCAATGCTTCCTCTGGCTCGTTCTCGACCTGCAAGCCGGTCTCGACGTCAGATTCCGAAACTCGGCGCACCCGATGCCCCATTTCGGTGGCAACCAACTCGGCGGTATCCGAGTCGAGTGTCTGGTTGATGGTCACCATGACGCCGAGCGCCATCAGCTTCTTGACCACGTCGACACCGCGTTCGGCCATCCGAATAGCAAGTTCCTGAACCGTTATCACATCCGGAACGATAACTTCCCGAATCCTTCTCTGGTCACCCATTTCGCTGCGAGCTCTATTTTTTTCGCGCTCACGGGCGCGCCGGACAGAAGCCAGCGAGCGAACCCTCTCGGCGCCGGTGTCGTCCAACGCCTGCGAAATCGTCAATTTGCCCGAATGACGCCGCCGCGGTTCGTTTCGCCGGCTCGCCGGAGCGGGCGGTTTTTTGGCGACATCGCCTCGACGCCGTGTATTTGTCCGACCGGTCTCTGGCTCGTCGTCTTGCGACGCCGCGACTTTTGGAGTCTCCGCCGCCTGACGATCAGTCGTGCGGGTCGGCGCGCGATCGGCGGAGGCCTTTGCCTGCCGTGCCTCATCCAATTCGGAGAGCCGCGCTGCTTCTTCGGCACGTTTTTGATCTTCGGCTTCGGCGATACGCTGAGCCTCGCGACGTTCGGCTTCACGTCGATCGACCTCCTCGATCACCTCCGGAACCTCCGGCCCAGCAGACACATCGGAGACTGCGTCCGAAGTAACGTCTACGTCATCGGTGTCGGTATCCTGCTGGCGCAGCCCCTCTTGCAGAGCGCGCGTACGAGCCGCGCGCTCTTCGGTGGTCAGTGCCCGTATCGCGGCCGAATCAATGCCATCATCCAAGCCCGCTTCGGCGGCTCCGGGAACCGGTACCCGTTTGCGTCGCCGTTCAACCTGAACAGTCTTCGATCGCCCATGCGAGAAGCTTTGGCGCACCTGACTCGTCTCGATGGACTTGCCAAGCGTTAGACGCCCCGAGGAGAGGCTAAGCTTCTTGCGATCCTTATCATCCGTCGTCGTCATTCCGTGACCGCGCATTCTTTGCCGATCGTGTCGGCTGTGGGTTCAATACACCGCTCAGCCAGTTTTTCCAACCCGGCACCGCCGAAATCGGATCGAAACCCGGCCAATCTTTCTAATTCTCGCTTCAAACGGTCGACCAAACCTGATCCGCCCCGCTTTCCGTCGTCTTCCAGAACTGCGACATGAACCGTCCTTTCTCGATCGAAAGCACGAGCCAGTTCCACCATGGACAGACCTTCAAGTATCGGGGGAGCCGGAGAAATCCGATCCAATTTGCGTCGTCCTTCCTTGGCCCCATCAAACGCCTCAAGTCTCAGTACCGCTCGGCCACGCCGAAGCGCCACCTCAACTTTCGCTTGTCCTACGACCACCAACCCTGCCCGTCGCGCCAGTCCAATCGCCGCGATGGATCGCTCCACCAAAGCGATTTCGAGGTGATCCACGAGCCCTTCGGGGACCGAGACCTGTTGCCGCGCCGCCCGGGAGAACAGTTTGCGTTTCACCGCGAGTTCCACCGCGTCCCTTGAAGCGCCGAGCCAAATACCACGCCCGGGTAGCTTTTCTGCAAGATCAGCCACGATGGCCCCACTCGGAGCAACGACAAAACGAATCATCGGATCCTTTGGGCCACTTGTCCCGGTGGCGATACACCGCCTCTCCAACGGTTCAGTAAACCTTGATGTCCCGGATTTCACGTTTAGTTCAACCCGCCGCGTCCGCCGGTTGCACCGCCACGCCGCCGTCCAGCGCCTCTTCGTCGTCCAGCGCCTCTTCGTCGTCAAACCAATGAGCCCGCGCCGCCATTATAATAACGTTCGCCTCCTCCATGGTCATTTCGACGCCCGGTAACATCTCGATCAATTCGTCACTAGCGAGGTCACCCAAATCGTCAATGGTCTTTATATTGTTCTCACCGAGAGTGACGACCATATTCGCTGACAATCCAGCCATCTCAGCTAACTCATCGGTAACACCAAGTTCCAAGCGTCGGCCCGAGAGGCGTTCGCGTTCCGCTTCAGTAAAGACAAGCGCCCTATTCTGCAATTCCTCGGCGATTTCGTCGACGAAACCCTCAATTTGAGTAAGCTCCTCCAGACCAGTATAGGCTATTTCCTCAACCGACGAAAAGCCTTCAGCGACCAGCAAATGCGCCATAACATCATCGATGTCGAGGGCTTCCATGAAGATTTTGGATCGCGTACGGAATTCTTCCTGCCGTCGCTCCGACTCCTCGGCCTCGGTCAGGATGTCAATGTCCCAGCCGCTAAGCATCGTCGCCAGTCGAACGTTCTGACCACGCCGACCGATGGCAAGGCTCAATTGCTCGTCCGGCACGACGACTTCGATACGGCGTTGATCCTCGTCAAGAACCACCTTGGCCACCTCGGCCGGGGCAAGGGCATTGACGACGAAGGTCGCCGGGTCATCAGACCACGGGACGATATCTATCTGTTCACCCTGCAACTCTCCAACCACCGCCTGCACCCGGCTCCCGCGCATGCCGACACACGCGCCTACTGGATCGATGCTGCCGTCGTATGAAAGAACGCCGATCTTCGCGCGGCTGCCTGGATCACGGGCGACGGCCTTAATCTCGATGATACCGTCATAGATCTCGGGCACTTCCTGGCGGAACAGGCCCTTCATGAAGTCGAGATGGGTACGGGAGAGAAAAATTTGTGGCCCGCGCATTTCCTCCCGTACATCAAAAATATAGGCCCTAACGCGATCGCCGTTGCGGAAGGACTCCCGAGGCATCAACTCATCGCGGCGCAGAACTCCCTCCGCCCGACCGAGATCCACCGTGACATTTCCAAACTCGACGCGCTTGACGATGCCGT
>JAPKDN010000581.1 GCA_028822575.1 Alphaproteobacteria bacterium
CAACGTTGGAGGCTTTGACTGAGGATGGATTTGTGCGGACCGGCGATCTAGCACAGATAGAGCCTGGCGGTGGGTTCGAGTATTTGACCCGAATGGGTGACGTTTTGCGGCTCGGTGGATTTCTCGTCAGCCCGGCAGAGATCGAGGCGGAAGTGCAAGCGCATCCGTCTGTCGCGGGGGTGCAAGTCGTCTCCGCACCGTTTGGCGGCGCTGATCGGCCTATCGCCTTCGTTATTCCCGAAGACGGTGTTGCGTTTGATGCCGGCCAGGTTCAAGCACACTGCGCCGCTCGCCTTGCTAAGTATAAGGTCCCGGCGAAAGTGATGCCTCTTGATGCTTTTCCCGTGACGGAAAGTGCCAATGGTGTGAAGATTCAACGCACGAAACTGCGCCAAATGGCAATTGATCTGTTGCAGTCGGACTTAGGGTCAGGGAACCTGTAAACGACTATGTAAAGCGAAAGTGACCGCCTGAGAGCGAATGTAGTAAAATACGCATAAGCTTAGACGCCGGAACTTGCGCTAGGCGATGGTTTGGGCCTAGTTATTAATAAGGCCATCGTGGTAAGGCTTATCAAGAATCTTCCACTTATGCCGGGATTGCATTTTTGTCGAGCTTCCGATAAGAGGCTTGTTCGCACTCTAATCATCTGGCGATTGTCGAAAGTTCTTCGTTTGTAGTAGCGTGCTTGCTCCTCTTTGTTGTGCGGGCTATGAACCACGGTCGAATAAACCAGTTTGTTGGTTGTCATGCCCGGATTAGATCAATCTCCTTCGCCCCAACGCGTCCTCGATCATTACGCTACCATGTGCCGCATCCGCGCTTTCGAGCGCATGGTCATACGCGGCACCGATGAAGGGCTCGTAAAGGGGGCGGCGCATCTATCTATCGGGCAGGAAGGGGTCGCTTCGGGTGTGTGCGGCAACTTGCGGAGAAGCGATCAAATCGCCAGCAATCATCGTGGCCACGGCCATACCATCGCCAAGGGTGCCGACCCGGAAGCCATGATGCGGGAACTCTTTGGGCGCGAAGGCGGCGTTTGCGGTGGCAAGGGCGGCTCCATGCATATTGCTGACTTTGATGTCGGGATGCTGGGCGCGAACGGCATTGTTGGCGCTGGTATCTTGATCGCTGTGGGAGCCGCTAAATCGAAGCAGATGCTGGGAATGAACGATATTGTCGTTTGCTTTTTTGGCGACGGCGCGGTCAATCGGGGGCCGTTCCTGGAAGGCCTCAATTGGGCGCGGGTGTTCGACTTGCCGGTGCTGTTCGTGTGTGAGGATAATAAATACGCGGCGACGACGCGTACCGATCAGTTAACTGGCGGCGCGGGCCCCGCGGCGCGAGCAGAAAGCCTCGGCATTCCGGCGCATCTGGCCGACGGCAATGACGTCATCGCTCTTGACGCTTTGGTGGGCGGACTTGTTGAGGAAATCCGCAATGGTGGCGGTCCCGCCTTCCTGCACGCGGAGACCTATCGCCATATCGGTCATACGGTCGTCGATCCGGCCACGTATCGCCCTGATGCGGAAGTCGTCGAGGCGAAGACCCGCGATCCCATCGAACGCAGTAAGGGTCACCTCCTTAAGAACGGGATCACCAATAGTGACCTCGACAAGATCGCAAGCGATGCGGAAAACGAGATGACCGCCGCATTCGACGCGGCGCGCGACGCGCCCTGGCCTGACCTGTCGGCTGTAAGGACCGATGTGCAAGACGTGGGAGGCCCGCTATGAGTGTGATGTCATATAGCGACGCGGCCAAAGCGGCGCTTGCCGAATCAATGCGCGCCGATCCGACAATCTGGGTCGTCGGTGAGGATCTGGGTCGCGGCGGCGTCTTCGGGCAATACTTGGGTCTGGAAGAAGAATTCGGGCCAAAACGAATCGTCTCCTCGCCGATCTCCGAAGCCGCGATCATGGGATCCGCCGTCGGCGGAGCCTTGACCGGAACGAGACCGGTTGTCGACTTACGGTTCGCTGATTTTGCGCTATGCGCCGTTGATGAGATGGTTAATCAGGCGGCAAAGGCGCGTTACATGTTCGGCGGCCAGGCAAAGGTGCCGGTAGTGATCCGCCAGCCAAGCGGCATGTGGCGGTCGTCCGCCGCCCAGCATTCTCAAATGCTGGAAGCGTGGTACGCGCATATCCCCGGCCTGGTCGTGGTGATGCCGTCGACCCCGGCGGACAATTATGGATTGTTAAAGGCCGCCATCGAATGCGACGACCCGGTCGTCTATATGGAGCACAAGGACCTGTGGACGCTCGAAGGCGAGGTGCCCGACGGCCACACGGTCGAGATTGGCGAGGCCAATGTTGTGCGTGAGGGCAGCGACGTCACCATCGTTTCCTGGTCGGGGTCGCGTCATGTCGCCGAAGCGGCGGCGGAGACGCTGTCAACGGAGGGTACCTCGGCAGAGGTCATCGACCTTCGCAGCATCTGGCCCTGGGACCGCAATTGTGTGCTGCAGTCGGCGGCCAAGACCGGCCGATTGCTGGTCGCGCATGAAGCGGTGCGGGACGGTGGATTTGGCGCTGAAATTGCCGCGACGGTGGTGGAAGAAATTCCGGGAATGAAGATCGCCCGCTTGGGCGCGCCGCGCATTCCCATTCCTTATGCGCCGCCGCTCGAGGATACGGTCCGGGTGACAGCGGAAATGATCATCGGCGCGGTAAAGCGCCTCGCGGGTTAGGCCCGCAGCCATGGAGTGATAGGAAAATGAACGACTCAATTCACGACAATTACACACGGCCGATGAACGGCGGGTTGGCGTTAGCGGAAATGCTGCGCCTGCATGGTGCCGACACCATGTTCGGCATGGCGGGCTTCCAGTTGGCCCCGTTCTATGAAGCGGTGCGTGTCCTCGGCATGGGCCACAAGCTGATCAATGACGAGCGCTGCGGCGCCTTCATGGCCGACGCGTATGCGCGCGTCACCGGTAAACCTGGGATTTGCGACGGAACCTTGGGCCCGGGTGTTACGAACTTGGTCACGGGAATGGTCGAGTCCCTCAACGCGGGTGTTCCGATGATTGTCATCGCGGGTGACGCCAACCGCAGCCATGCCTGGAAGAACATGACCCAGGAATGCCAACAGGTGGA
>JAPKDN010000582.1 GCA_028822575.1 Alphaproteobacteria bacterium
CTCGCTTCACTCCTTCCTCGACATTATTAGTGTGTCCATTTCCTCCAACGACGTAAGCGTCGCCAGCGTCGACTACGCCTTAGATTTCTCGATGCTGGGGTTCGAATTTCTCCTAGAGAGGAAGCAATCCGAGGCATGAGCCAGGAACTCAATCGGATCGAGATAGAGTCTGTCGGCGCCACCCCCGACGACCTCGCCAACGCGGTGCTGCGGCAATTGCCAAATACCACGCGAGCGGTCCCAATCGTCAAAATTGCCCTGGCGCTCGACATCGTCGAGATCAAAGTCGCGACATTGCACGGCATCGAGGCATGTCTTCAGTGCGACGATCTGAAGGATAAGGGTCAGATCATTGTCATCGCAGCCAGTTCGCCACGCCACCGGCGATATTCGATCGCCCATGAGCTTTGCCATTTCCTCAATGAGCGCCACAGACCAACGATAGTGGGTGGGTTCGCGTGCGACGCCGATGACACGCGGGTGCCACGCCGCGAGGCACGACACCTACAACAGGAGCAAGAAGCCAACACCTTCGCGATCGAGGTTTTGACACCGCGGTCTCTGTTTGCCCGTTACCTAAAGCGCGCTCCAGATTTGGAGAGGGTTGTCGATCTCTCCACGCGGTTCGACGTTAGTCGCGAGGCGGCGGCGCGGCGTTATTTTGATCTGCACCAAGAAAGCTTGGTCGTCATCTTTTCTGAGAATGGTCGGGTCCGATACGTTCAAAAGGGTAACGGGTTTCCGTCAACCACGGTCTGGGCTAATGACCAACTCGGAGACCGCTGGGGCAATGCAAGGTCAACGGATTATTGACTGATCCAATCGAAGTCGGCCCCGCTTCCTGGCTTTCGTATGCTACTGGCTTCGATCTTCACGCCCAAACGCTATACCGGGAGAACGGGTTCACGATTACCCTGCTGGTCGCGGATCGGCACGCGCCGGATGACATTGATCAGCCGCGCTGGCCGTCCTGAAAATCGGTCCCGGATCTCTCGGAAAATTCCCAGTTCCACTGCCAAAAATTCCCGGGTCGAGCGGAATTCGTTCCCTGTTCCCATATGTAGGGAAATTAGATGCTAAGCTCTGAAATAACTGCGTTAATCGACTTTAAATTCAAAACGTGGGGCCAAAACGAGCCAAATACCCTGTATTTTCCCTGTAAACAGCGAAATTCGACCGGAGCACGGTTCCCCCTCCGCATCCGATGCAAAGGGTGAGCCGGCTTAATACTGGTGTACGATGCCGCCGTCAGGCCCCACTTTGCGCCGACACGCGGTCCTCGATCGTCCGCAGTATGCTCGTAAAACTCATACCTTGTCCGCAGGATAGGGAGCGGTCATCGCTCAGGCCTACCGGCCGCGCGCAACCCGAAGAAGCGAAAGCCGCTCCACTGCGTGCTAATCAAGGGGCGCGCGCATCGAAACCGATCGAGCGGCGGTCGGTCTTTATTCTTGGTGGCATCGGACAGCAGGTCGAGCGTCCGCGAGGTCTCCCAAGACAGTGCGCCATGGATCAACTCCTGAATGCGGTGACCGATTCGTAGAGCAAGATAGCCTCGACTGTTGTCCGGCGCCGGCGTGGCGAAGATGGTTCCCCATTTCGCCTTCAGTTCGTTCAGCGTCATTTCTTTCAAGGCGGTGAGTTGCGCGAGCACGTTCACTGCGAAGGCATTTTGTCTTGGGAGCCGGGTCCTGCGTCGATCTTTTCGTTGCTCCTGGCATCATCACCCTCGAATCTGGTCGCGTGGTTCTCTAAGATCACCTCCGCTCTTGAGAGCGAGAATGCGGAGTAAATTGTCTGCGCTGGCGGCGGACCAAGAACTGGACTTTTGTTGATGTACGCGCCCTATTTTGGCGACAAGGATCCGGCCAGCCTCACTGAGGTGTTCGTCCGTCGACAGGCCGTCGGGTGACAATGGGTTTGGGCCGGATCGAGCGTCGCGCATGAGACCGTTCGCAACAGGAGGCGATCAGAGAACGGTAATTTTGTAGATTATTTAATAAAGCCTGATCAATAAGCTAACGAAATTTTGAGAAAACATTTGTAACCTTACGTGAGCGCAACGGCTTTTCTGGGTCTCCAATTTCTCGCGGGAGAAAAACATTGGGGCGTGACTGAAGGCGAAGCGCGCGATTGTGAATGCGATTTTTCTATCGACGTTTGAACCGCAGACGAACTGAACCTCGCCCCACTGCAGTGCATCTATTGCGGGTGGCTTCACTCATCGGGTCGGCGAGATCGCATATGGGAAGTAAAGGGTGCCGTTGTGCATCCGTCGGGTGTCGTTGACGCTTGTGCGCCCTGCCACATGTTTCCCCATCACCTGTTCCGCCGCTGGGTTGGTCCGTGTTGTTGAAGTCTGCGAGGCGTTTCCGCTTCCGGCTCTACTCGAACCAGGCTTCGTCGTTCTCCATGAGACCTGCGACCAATTCCTGGAGGTTTTTTTCAAATGTCAGGTCGCTGGTGTCAATTGAGTTCACCGCGAACAAGATGCTTTGCGATCTGCTTCCATCTCACGCCGATACGACACTAATTTAACTACAACGTCTTCGCCCAGGGTGTCCGCCAGAAGCGCGGAGACATTTGTCCCCACCTAGGATGGCGGCTACATCGCCGGCCTTTGGGAGACAGTGACCGACAGGGATATGCGTTGGAAGCGTGCATGGTTATGACGGCGGAGGCCTCTGATCCGCGCGGTCAGCAGATGCGAGGGAATAAAGCTGGAGGATCAGATGATCAACTTCAAGGACGGTTTGAGAACATGACCAGCTATCTCTTCGATGAGCGACTGCGGTGTTAGAAGAATCCCAACAGGGTCTGCGGCCCTTTGTTCGCGATGGCGAGCATCTCGGCCGAAAGCTGGCGCCGGAGCTGGTTGGCGGCGAGTTCAGCGCTCTCACGCGCCATGTCGGCGTCGACGATGTTTCCTAGGCCCGCCGCGATTGCGTCCTGTTCCACGGTGTTGGTATCTATCGCCTGGTCGACGCTTCTAAGGAAGACACCGAGATTGGAAAGCTTGTCGATCGCCGCGTCCAAGGCCGTATCGACTCGGAAAACCGCGCCCTGGTCACCGGTCACTAGGTTTAAAT
>JAPKDN010000583.1 GCA_028822575.1 Alphaproteobacteria bacterium
GATAACAGGCCCGAACATCGCCGCCGTCATCCTTTACATCGGCATCGCCGATCGACTCGATCGCTTCGAAGATCCGGTGCTTGACGAAGAAGCGCCAATGCACCGGCGTCGCCGCCAGCAATTCCGTAAGCACGTCATAGTTGGCCCGGTTCCAAACCCGCTCAAACGCCGTCCGGTCCACGCCGACGTCAAAGAATGCGTCCCCATTTTCCCGGCTTCCGGCGATCTCGGCGCGTCGATGCACCGTCGCGACCTTGTCCCAGCCGCCGTTTTCAAGGACCACGCCATAAGCGGACGCGGCCGATTGGCGCGAGACGAAACCTCGTCGCACGTCACGGACCACCATATCCGGATCACGCTCCAGCGGGTCTCCCCATCCCCCGGCGCCACCGGAAGCCACATGCACCACATCGCCCGGATCGATGCTGAGAAAATCGATGTTGCCAAGGTTTTTTTCACGATTGGTGCCGGGATTGAGCATGAAGCTCGACAACCCGCCGGCCCTGCCCTTCAAAACCCCCCAGGAGGAAAACCGGCTGCGATCCATATTCCGGGCCGTAACACGCGTGTTCGGCGCCTGAGCCTGGAACCGCATCTCGATCGCCAGGCCACCGCGATGCTTGCCGGGACCGCCGGAATCCGGTGTCAGTCCATAGCGCTCGATTTTGATCGGGACTTCAGCCTCGTTGATCTCGACCGGGGTGTTCTTGAGGAACGACGAATTCGCGCCTGAGCCCTCGGCCCCATCGCGCCAGGGGTCGCCGCCGGCGCCGCCGGTGATCGGGCCAACCGCCGCGACCACCCGCCGTCCGGTGCGGTTGTCGATGGTATTAACGTTCATGATCGGCCCGCCACTGGCCGGGCATGACGGCAAACGATCCGGGGCGGCTTGCACGAATGCCCCAAAGATCACCCCCATCAAGCGCTGAACGGATAGAGTCCGGAGCCCAACCGCCGCCGGGAAATGCGGATTGACGATGGTTCCTTCCGGCAGCACCGAGGTGGCAACGCGGCAAACCCCGGAATTCAGAAACAACCGAGTGTCCAGCGAGTAGAGAACGTAGACCAATCCAACCATCAGTAACGCATGGCGCTGTTGGCCGCCGGTCGGCATATTGATCGAGGATTCGATCTGCGGGTCACTGCCGGTGAAATCCAGGTCAACCGTCTCGCCGCGTATACGCACGGTCAGCGCCAACCGACAGGGGAAGCCGTCCGCCGCGTCCTCATCCATGTAGTCGGCGAAGAAATAATCACCATCCGGCAGACTGGCGACGATCTCGCGGGCCTGGGCCTCGGCATAGTTCAGCAGATCGTCAATACCTTCGCGGAACACCTTGATGCCAAATTTCGCGATCATCTCATGCACCCGGCGCTCGCCAGTATTCATGGCGGCGATCTGGGCCTTCAGATCCCCCCAATTCTGTTCGGGCATGCGTACATTGGCGAGCATGACGTCGATGAGTTCCTGGTTGATTTCGCCTTTGCGCACGACCTTCGACGGTGGGATGCGGATGCCTTCCTGATGCACCTCGGACAAGGTGCGCGAGATGCTCGCCGGCACCGCGCCACCGACATCGGTGTTGTGAATGTGGCCAACGACAAAACAGACGATTTCGCCCTCGTGGAAGACCGGCTTCCAGGCATGCATGTCAGGTGAATGGGTGCAGACATGACCGCTATAGGGGTCATTGGTCATGCAAATGTCGCCCTCGTCATAATGATCGATCATCTCGATGACGGTCTTGTAATTGAGACCAACAAACCAGGTAGCGCCAAGTTCGACCGGGGTCGCGAAGGTCTCCCCCTCCGGCGTGGTAAGCCCGGTGGTGAAGTCCTCGGTTTCCTTAACGAAGGTCGAATGCGCGGTCCGGTACAGCGTATAGGCCATGCTTTCGGCCGCTGCCCGGCAATGGTTCTTAAGAACCTCAAGGGTGACCTTGTCTATCGCCATGTCCTAGGCCCCCCGCGTCAAAATCAGATTACCCGCGTCGTCCACACGCCCCGAATACCCGGAGAGCACGCAGGTCGTGCAATCGTCCTGGGTAACGATGGCCGGGCCTTGCAGCCGGTGTCCCGCCGCCATGTCGGCGCGGGCGTGAACATCCGCCCCCTGGGTCTCGCCATCCAGAAACACCTCGACTCGCCGGTTCGCAGTCAACGGTCCCTTAGCCTTGGGCGCGGCGGCGAATACTGGCTTTGGCGGCTGACCGGTCACGACCATGCGAAGATTGATGATCTGAAGCTCGGCTTTGCGGTCCGCGTGGTCGTAGATCCGTTCATGCACCCGGTGGAAGGCATCGGCGATGGCCTCGATATCCCCCTCTTCGAGCCATAGGGCTTCCAAGGGGGTATCGATCTCATAGGATTGCCCGCGGTATCTGATATCCGCCGATGGGAAAAGCGCGACTGCGTCCTCAAAGCCCTGTTCATCGCGGATCCAATGCATCGCCTGACGGGCGAGATCGCCAAACCCTTGTTGCATCGGTTCGACCGCGGTCTCGTCGAGATCAAGGTAAACCGTGCGGATGAAGTCATTCTTGATATCCGCGATCAAGCCGCCAAAGGCACTCAGCACTCCCGGGACCCTTGGCACCACGACCTCGCGCATATCCAACTCCCGCGCCAACCAACACGCCAGCATCGGCCCGGCCCCGCCGAAGGCGATCAAGGAAAGTTCGCGCGGATCGATACCATGGCGCGAGACCAGCTTGCTGACCTCCAGATACATGCCGGACACCGCGACCCGGACAATCGCCTCGGCGGTCGCCTCCGACGTCAAGGAAAGGCGTTTGGCGATTTCGCCAACGGCTTTTTTGGCCAGATCCGGATGCATCTCGACCGCGCTGTATCCAAGTGCCGCGTTGCCGAGAAAGCCGAGCACGACCAGCGCGTCGGTAATCGTTGCCCGCTCCCCACCCCGGCCGAAACACAATCGGCGGTCCCGGCCAAATCCGTATTTCCCTGTGTCGCGACAGTCGTTTCGCTTCAACAGCAGCAGCTGCAAGAGCAGCATCAGCAGCAGCAGCAGCAGCAGCAGCAGCTACAGCAGCATGAGCAGCGGCAGCAGCCGCAGCAGCCGCATC
>JAPKDN010000584.1 GCA_028822575.1 Alphaproteobacteria bacterium
CTGGACATTCTCCACCGCGCGGCCAAGTCGACCGGCGGCGAAGACAAAACCAAGGTGTTCGTAGGTCGCCTTGGCCCATCCATAGAAGTTGTCGGATAGTGGGTAGGTCTCTGGCCCGACCATATCCAGGCGTCCATCATGGAGTTTGGTTTCGTGCCAGTCGGCCGCGTGATTGGAGGAGGTTATAACCACGCGTCGAACCCCTTCCTCCATTGCCAACCGGAGGACGTTGAAGGCCATGTCGACGCTGGTACGTTCGACGAAATAGCCTTCCGCTGGTTCGGATCCCGGGCGGTCCTTCAGCCAATGCCAGGGCGCGGTTGTTTCGACGCCAGGTTTTCTCGAGCGCACGTTGTGTACGATGGCGTCAATACCCTTGAAATATTTCCGATATTTTTCGACGTCCAGATCGGACATATCGGCCTCGATGATGTCATTGGCGTGTTCTGCGGGACGCGTATCGAGGAGGGTCACCTCGTAACGCTCTCGAAACGCCGGGAGGATCTGCCGGGAAACTTCGCCGGATGCCCCGGTGATTAATACACGGCGTTTTGCCATGGCTTGACCCTCCTCGTCCTTTGTGGATGCAAAGACTATATGAAGGGTGCGTAGGCGCGGCAATCCGTCACGAATATTGAACTGTATACCCGTGGATCTCGTATAAGGTTTGCGCGATTACGGGCCTTGGCGCGGTTCACATGCACGCTGGCTTCGTGGCAGGATCACGCTCAGGCATGCGCCTTCGGGCGCTTCACACGGAGGAAAGTCAAAATGCTCTACGAGTTTCGCACCTACACGACCGGCCCGGGCAAGGCGCCCTTGCTGGCGAAGTATTCCGCCGAAATCGGGCGGGCGATCCGCGGCGATGATCACGGCAAACTCGAGGGCTATTGGCTGACCGAGATCGGTCCACTCAATCAGGTCATGCATCTGTGGTCCTACGAGGATATGAACCACCGGACTGTGGTGAAGGCCAAGCTTGGCCAGAACGCGGCCTGGAAGAACGAATACCTGATAAAGGCCGGGCCGTTGATCGTTCGGCAGGACAATCGGCTTATGTACGCAACTAAGCCGCTGACGGGGCCGGGCACCGTGGGTAATATCTACGAATATCGTTTCTATCGCTGTAAAGTCGGTAAGGCCAAGGTCTTCGCTGATGCGATTACTGCGGCGATGCCGGTGCGTGAGCGGCATTCAAAGAATGTATGCATTTGGCAGACCGATACCGGTCAGCCGAATGAGGTCTCGCATCTCTGGGCGTATAAGGATCTGAACGATCGCGCCAAGTGCCGCGCGGCGGCGGCGGCCGATCCGGATTGGCAGGCGTTCCTGAAGGATGGCCCGGACCGGATCGACGAAATGCATTCGACGATTCTGGTGCCATTCAGTCACTCGCCACTGAAGTAGGGTGGTTCAGCCAAACCCGGGGGTGGTGCGTGGCCGTCCCTGGGGAGCGGCGACCGCAGCCTAATTTAAACCTTCGACCGAATTTGGCGTTCAGTGGAATGGGGCCCACCCTCCGGCGGGATGATGCTTTTTGAGTGAGGCTAACCCACGAGTCTCGTCTCCCACCTCTTTTTCCCTCAAAGGCTATAAACCCGTGCTGCCGTGTCGTGGAACAGCGCCGCTTTTTCATCCGCCGAGGCGCCAGACGCGATGCGCTTGAAAGCGTTCCAGACCACCGCGTAGCTGCAGCTCAGTTTGTCGACCGGGAAGTTTGATTCGAACATACAACGCTCGACCCCAAAAACCTCGATGCAGAAATCGTAATAGCGCCGGGTCGCATCGGCCAGTTCTTGGCTGGTCGGCGGGGCCGGTTTGTCGTGCCAGCCGAAACCGTTCACGTCCATGTTGATACCACCGAGTTTGGCCACCACGTTCGGGCACCCGGCGAGCTCCTTGGCCATAGGTTTCCAGGCGTCGAAAATTTCATCGGCCTTGCTCACATAGGGGCCGGTGCCGAGCGGGCCGCCAAAATGGTCGAGGATGATCGAGGTGTCGGGGAAGGCACGGGCGAGATCGGTTACCTCGGGGATTTGTGTGTGATAGCACCAGGCCTCGAAGGTCATGCCGCGCGGGCCAAGCTCGGCGAAGCCTTGACGATAATCCTCCTGCATCATCAAGCCCTCGGGAGGCTCGGTCCGATGGTTGCGGATGTCGGGCGAGGCGTCCCAGGAAATCGCCCGTCGAATGCCACGAAACCGTCCCCCACCAGCGGCGATATGGGCGTCCAGCACGTCGCCGGCCAGCGCGCCGATCTGCAGATCAACGGTGCCGATGATCCCGGCGGCGACCTGGGTTTTGCCGAACATGCCTGACGCGCTCATGGCGGCGATGCCGTTGACAAACTCAGTCTCGCCGACCGGCCTGAGATGTTCGGGGCCATCCCTGCGGAACATGGCGCCGCATTCGATGAATACCGTGGAGACGATGTTGTGGCCGCTGTTAACGTCCTCCAGGATCTCGTCCAGCAGATAGCGTGGCTGGACATGCACCCGGGCATTGTCCCAGAGATGATGATGCGGATCACAAATTGGCAGGTTCGGCTCGAGGATTTCCTCGTCTACCTTGAGAAGCCAGTCTTGGTTGTTCGATTGCGCGACCATCCGTTGGCCCTCCGGTTGTTTGCGACATTCCTCCGAGCCTACCCGACCAGCGGCCTCCGGCAAGAGGCTGTCGCGGTACCTGTGTGATGAACGGTGTTCGAAGCGTAGCCGCCATGATTCTCAAACCCGGGTCGACTACACCCTTCGAGGGACTGGTGACCACCGGCGCGTTAAGGCAGCTTCCTCATGGGAAACAGGCGCTAACCGGAGACTAAAATGAGTGACGCGATAGGGGTATTGGAACTTGGTAATATGGGCGGTGAGCTGGCGGCTAGCTTGGCGCGGGTGGGGTTCACGGTCCTTGGCTTTGATACTGTCCAGGCGACGCGAGATCGAGCCGAGGCGGCCGGCGTCGGGGTGGTGGGGGATATCGCGCCCTTAGTGGGCCAGGTAGACGCGATCCTGAGCATGCCGCCGGACTGGCTGGACGTCGAGGCTTGCCTGTTGGGCGGCGGCGGGGTGTTGGAACATGTTGGCCC
>JAPKDN010000585.1 GCA_028822575.1 Alphaproteobacteria bacterium
GTGTCTTCGCCTCCAGGAACGCCACGATACCGACGATAGAACGGCTTAGAGAGCATCGGAAGAATGTATATTGGAAACTGCACAACGCCGAGATAAAGCCACATATCCTCCGCAAATTGACTACCCACTGCCGGCAGCAGAAGGGCGAAATTCCGGTTTCCGCTGGCAAGCGCCACAGCCCCAGCGAACGACCTTGGAAGACGATAAAACGCCACCGCCGAGATTAATTGTAATCCTGCGCTCGCTCCAAAAGCGGTAATTAGAAATAATGGGATGCGTGTCATATCAGTTTCAATCGCCCGATGGAGCCCTCCCATGATCGTCACGGCAAAAAGAGCAAGAAGCACAACCAGCAAACCGTCCACGGCGAGCGCCGTCTTTTGGGCTCTTTTCCGCCCAACCAGGAATCGCGCAGCTTGCCCTGCTGCGCAACATCCAACGACCATGACAAGTAACCGACTCGCGATGTCCATCGGATCCGCACCGAAACCATCCCCCACTAGCTGTGCCAGAATAATCGGCAATGTCAGCGGGAATATGATTGTCGCGCAAGCCATGATCACGAGTGCCGCCGCGCCATCAAGTCCAAGAAGGAGCGCTAATCCGGGAATCGTGACCAATGGGGGACAAGCGCTCCAAACTGTAAGGACAACCAGCAACCCAACCGGCAGTCCCATCGATTGACCGGTCACGAACACGATGGGCGGGATCAGCAGCAAAACCCACAGAACTGCAAACCCAATCAGCACGGGACGCCCCAGTCGGGAGCGAATTTCGATCGGGTCTAGACGGTAGATCGAAATCGCGAACATCAACAGTACCAGGGGCTCGGCGAGTGGGCGAGCAAGCTCGGTAAGTTCCGGAGACACTAGGCCAATCACAATTCCCGCCGGCATGACCAACGTGCCGTGACGGCCGATAAATGAAAGTGGAGAGTTCGGTGCCACGATGTGATCACTCAGTTTGTCGAAAAAATACGGAGACGCGCTTTGGGGGGAGACCGGGTGTCGCTAATTTCTGATAATGAATCAAGCACAACCCTTTTCGGCTTGCCGGCTGCGTGTCGCGCCTGAGTGGAGCGATTACAACGGTCAGATGAATGTCGGCTTCTATAGTGTGGCTTTCGATAAGACGAGCAACGCGCTCCTCGTCTTTCTAGACCTTGGTAAAGATTATCGCTGTCGAACCAACGCGTCGATGTTCCTCGTCGAATCTCATTTGCCCTATGATCAACGGCTGTCGAAGAGAGCCCCGCTGTGATTCGAGACTCAAATCGTGGATGCCAAAAAGAAACGTCTTCATCTGATCCATGCCATGCACCATGACCCCTAGGGGTATCTCGCGGCTACGATGGGGTCGATAGGGCTTCATGAAGGTTTGATGGAACGATAGGCCGAGGTATGTCCGAAAGAAATGCGAGTGCGGATAGCGTTGATGATTGAACACCAACGCCAACTACCGCGGCTCAAGCAATTAGGGCGGACCAATCGTATTCGACGAAAGACGGAAGATAGATTGAAGATGTTCATATTGCATAGTTACAGAATGCTTTGGTGGAAAACAGACAAACTGTCAGCACAGATATGCAATCATGGAAAGTCCGAACCACCGATATAAAAAGTGCAAAAGATTCTTCAATATATGGCGGCGACGTAACAAGAGATGGGCAAACGGAACATCGAACCCAGGCCTGAGCACGACTCGTTTTGGTGCGCCGTTATCACCGGTGCCAACGTTGATCTTCGTAAACAAGTCGAAATCATAGCCGCAATGACCAGGAAGCAGACAAGTTCCGCAATCGATCAATATTTTATGGATACACTGTAACCAACATGGCCTCGGACGCGAGCTCCAGCGCGGGCGATTATTTAGAAAATATTACCCATAGTTTTAACAACATGATGGAGAAGCTGGCGAGAGTGCGGAAAAATGCGGAGCGGCCTTGGCTCAGGCCTGCGACAGTTTGGGCGCCAGAGGCGCAGACGTTCAAGCGATCGTTGGCTCCCTGATGGTGAAAACCAGGGCGATGCAGGACCGCAACGCCGCCCTTCAGTTATTATTCGCCGGATCTACCAGGGAAATTAATACACTTCGATAAAAGCTCGAGGGCTCCAGGCGTGAAGCGGAAACCGACGGTCTAACCCAGATCGCGAACCTTAAATGTTTCGACCGGTCGCTGGACGAGCTTACCGCCGCAGCCCAGGCCAACGGCGAGACGACGTACTTTTTGTTGATCGATATCTATTTCTTCAAAAACTTTAACGATCGCTTCAGCTATTAGGCCGGCGGTCAAGTCTTCAAAAATTATGGCGCGAACCTTAACCGACAAAGTCCGTGACGACAGCGTGGTGGATCGCCATGTGGCGACGAATTCTCTATAATCTACCACGGGCCGACCTCACCAAGGCTTGGAAGATCAGGGCGCGGGTTTGCACCGAGGTCGGCGCCAATAAGATCGATAAGCGCAACACCAAAGAAGACCTTTGGGCGATAAATTAATCCTTCGGCGTCAACTTCGGTCACCCCGAGTGTTCGTTGGCAACACGGTAAAGCAAGCTAACGAGTCACGATATCTGGTCAAGTGAAATAGCCACAATCAAATTCTGAAGGAAGAAAAGCTTCCAGTTTTACACCGCGTGACTATAACGGAAAGGGTTGCCCTCGCGCTCCTCCGACCAGTCGATTGAGCGCGGTGCCGTCGATCGTACAAAAATCCAATCGCTTTTGCGGCATAGGCCCAATCTATTGTGAAATACCCTAGTAGTGTTCTTGATACTTACGCTCAGCTCCAATTTTGAACAGGAACGAGCTCTGGTGATCCGCGCCAGAGCTCGTATTAACGCGGCCCTGCCACCGTCTCAGCGCGCAGTGGCGGTAACAATAAAACCCTCGACACAAAGCGTCGGCCCGTCTCTCCAGATCGAATAAATGTAGCAATGCAACGCCCAATCCAATCGCCACGCGACCTTATTCTGCTCGAATCACGTAAAATAGCGCACCGGCACCGAAACCATCACGGCTGATATCCTCCATCGTCGTCCGTATTTCACTGGCTTGTTCTTAAAGGGCCACTAATTTGTT
>JAPKDN010000022.1 GCA_028822575.1 Alphaproteobacteria bacterium
TTCATATTCGGCGCCATCTGTCCCACCTGCGGCACTGGCGCGGCCGTGGTCATGCTCCGATGCGATACCGTCGCTATGCAATGGCATCTCAATGAGATCGCAACGCAGGTAGCACCCAGTGCGCATGCCGTCGTCCTGCTCGATCAAGCGGGTTGGCACACCACCGACAAGCTCGACCTGCCACCACGATCTCCGGAGTTCAATCCCTTCGAGAACGTCTGAAAATATATGCGCGAGAACTGGCTCTCAAACCGCGTCTTCTCGTCGTAGGATCAAAGCCTCGCCACCTGCTGCGAGGCATGGATCCAAATCACTCAGGAACCGGGGACCATTATGCCCATCGAAACAAGAGATTGGGCCAACGAGTTCTAGTCAATGGGAAATTGTATACACCACACTCCGAAAACCCCTTAGATAACTCAAGCCCGCCAAGGCTCAAATCAGGCGTTGCACTTAATGTGTGAATTTAGCGGGGCCAACGCACCAGGAATTAGGTCCTAACGTACAGTGAAGCTATTCGATAACCCTCCGAAAATGCACTGTTATCAATCGCATGCTACCGCCTGGTGGGTCGACCCCAACTTTCGCCGCGGCGATGGGAATAGCTGAGATAACGTCGCGAAAACTTAACCGGATGCTACTGGACTTGATCCAGGCTCTCGAAGGGTCTTTTCGGCGGCGCCAGGTGTTCGCCTCCGCCCTCAAACCCGTGCCACCCGACACAGCAACGCCTTCAAATTGGTTTGCTCCGACACAGGGTCCCGTTGGCTTTTATCAGTCAGGAAGTTCACCGGTCGCCACGGATTGAACGGTTGGCGTTCGCCCCAGCCGATAGGCAGGAACACTGCGTGACGACGGATGCCGGGATAGACCCAGGCCAGGGCCTCGACGTTGCCATGGGAGGTTTCGACCCTGACCCGCTCGCCATCGGTGATGCCAAGCTCGCTCGCGGTTTCCGGGTGCAGCTGGGCATAAAGATCCGGCCACATTTCCTGGGCCTGCCAAGCATAGTGGGTCCAGCTATGAAAATGCGGCGCGGCGGGTCGGCCGGTTAGTAGCTCCATGGTGAAACCCTCGGCCCGTAGCTTGGCGGCGGGCGAGGCTTCGTCGGGCTGGACGATCCGACCGCGTGGCGCGAAACCGCCGGCCGCGAAGGCACCAACAATCCCTTCGGCCGCGTCATCATCCAAAAGCTCGATATGCGCGACGTCGAGTAGGCCCTCGGCCTCGCCGTAAAATTCAGGCAACGCCGATAGGCCATAAGGAGTGAACTTGGCTTCCAGCGCCTCGGTCCAAAACTCCAGTTTGCCGCTGGCGGTGGGAAAGCGATGCCCCTTGGGCGCGCCATGAGCGCTGGTGCCTTCCAGATAAAGCGTCTGGATTTCTGGTGCGTCTTCGTTCTCGACTGGGAAACGGACCCAGCGATAAGGCGAGGAATGCAGACGCTTTTGCGTTACACCGCGAAGCTGGATATTGCTGATAAGCGCCTCGTCCCAGAACCGGGCGCTGTCTTTCCATTCCTCTCGAAGCACGTCTTCGTAACCAAAACGCTTGCCAAGCTCGATCCAGATCCAGCCATCGGGTTTGGCCTCGCCCGGTGGGTCGATCATCTGATCGATCCAAACGATGCGTCGGTCCTCGCAGGCCCGGCCAACCTCACCCTTTTCGATTCCGGTCGCGGCGGGGAGCACGTAATCGGCCCAGGCGCTGGTCTCGTTTGGAAAGATATCCACATGCACCAGTAGGTCCAGCGCGGCAAGCGCCCGGCGGGTCTCTTTCTGATCCGGCCACAGCGCCATCGGGTTGTTGTTCACGATCATCGCGCGCAACGGATAGGGCTTGTCCTGGAGCATCGCCTCGGTCCAACCGACGGGACTGGTGCGCAGTTTCGGGCGGGTGATCTCGGTGACACGGTCGGCCGGTATATCGAGGTCGATCGGCAGCGATGCGGACATGTTGAAATACGCGCCACCAGCCCGGCCCCAATTGCCGGTTATCGCCGCCAAGAACATTAGTACCCGGTTGGATTGGGTGGAGTTGGTGTGCTGGTTCACGCCGCGGCTGCCATAGATGATGCAGCCATCAGCGGTGGCGATTTCCTTGGCCAGTCGGCGAATATCAGCGGCTGGAATATCGGCGATCGGAGCCGCCCATTCCGGTGTGTAGCCCTGGGCATTGATGAAATCGCGCCAATCCTCCCAGCCTAAGACCCAGTCTTGGCAGAACATCTGGTCGTGCAGATCCTGGGCGAAGATGTGATGGGCGACCGCGAGCGAGAGGGCCATGTCACCGCCGGGCCGGATCGGCAGATGCCAGTCGGCCTTCGAGGCGGTAACGGTCTGGCGCGGGTCTATGGCGATCATCCGGGCACCCTTCTTCAGGCGCCAATCGTTGATCATGCCGAAATGGACCGGCCGGGTCTCGGCCTGGTTGTCACCCCAATAGATATGTAGCGCTGCCGAACCCATATCGCTTTCGGTATAGGAATTACCTGGGCCGCTGTAGCCCTGGGTCATCGAATAGGCGAGGTTCTTGCCAGAGGAGCAGAATGGCTCTGTCGTCACATAGTTTGGTGTCCCCCAAAGCTTGGCGAACATTCGGATATAACCGCGATTGGTAAGCGTCCCGGTGCGGGTGCCGGAGAACAACCCCAGCGCTTCCGGGCCATGTTTGGCGCGGATGGCTTCCAGCTTGGCGCTGATTTCGTCCAATGCCTGTTCCCAGGAAATTGGCTCGAAGGTGTTCTCACCACGATCGCCGACCCGTTTCAGGGGTTGGGTCAGGCGCTCGGTGCTGGAATAAAGCTGAAGCGAAAGCTGTGATTTCGGGCAGACCCGGCCCTCCAGTACCGGGTCCTCTTCGTTGCCGGTGACCTTGACCAGCTTGCCGTCGTGGAAATGGAACTTGGTGGTGCAACTGTTGAAACAGATGTTGCAGCCGCCCGGCTCCACCCGGTCGGCCAACCGTTCTTCGCGTGGCACCCCGTAAGGATAAGCCGTCGCGTCGGAACGCATCTCGTGACCCGGATCGATTACCGCCGGGGTGTTTCTTTGCCCCGCATCCATCCCCGGCGTTGCCGGGTTCTCGCGGTCGAGATAGATCGTCGCCGGACCGAGCAGAAACGGATCGTTGTCGATGCGCCGCCTTCCGGCTTCCGTGGCTTGGGCGTTGAGTGCGTCGCGGGGCCCGAAGCTGATCGCCTTTGTCGGACAAACCGAGGCACAGGCGGTGGTCGGCGCGCCGTCGGCTCGGCGCTCGCTACAGAGGTCGCATTTCACCGCGTGATGGCCGCCCGCGTCATAGCCCATGGCGCCATAGGGACAGGCGGTTACGCATTCACCGCAGCCGACACAGAGGTCTTCGTTGATTTGGACGATACCGGTTTCCGGGTCCTTGGTGATCGCCTTGGGCTCCACTGGGCAGGCGCGTAGGCAGGCCGGCCGGTCGCAGTGCTGGCAGGAGAGCGCCAGGAAATCCAGCGGCGCCCGGTCGCCATTCGCCTCCGAGGCCTCACCGCCAAGCCAGACCACCCGATTGTGGCGTTCCCCCGGCCCCAGCGCGTGCTCCGCCTTGCAGGCCACCTCGCAGCTTTTGCAACCGGTACAGCGTTCCAGATCGATCATCAGCGCCAGACGGCTCATGAGCCCCACTCCGCGAGATGCCACCAATAGATCTTCCAGCCATCGGCGACATAGCCGGCGAAGAAGGTGACGGTGACGATGTGGATCACAAGCCCGGCCACGAACCCCCAGGCGAGAAGCCGATGCAGGATCCGCCAATAGGCCTGGGCTGGCGAAACTGTCGCCCGAGTGCCGATAAGACGATGCTCTTCCACCACCGCGCGGTGATAGGTGAAGGCTTGGCCTGGTGTCGCAAGCCAATGACGCGGTTGTAACGAGAAGGTGGCCTCTTGCGCCGCCGGGGCGATCAACCGCAGGAGGTTTTGTTTTTCCGTGATGAGCGCGGCCAGTCGCGTCCGGACCGCCTCGTCCGGCTTGGAGAAGCCAGCCATCTTGGTCCCAAAAGTCCGAGCCATGCGTTTGGAGCCGACAAGCCGCGACCATACGCCAAGGCCGATCAGACCGGCCAAGATCACCAGCAGCAGGCTGGGTATTTCGAGCATGGTTCCCGTCGAATGGATCGAAACCAAAACAGTCCCGGCGCTGGCCAGCCAGACGTGAGAGCGAAATCCCGCCTTGCCGGGATGCCCGGCTTTCTTCCTCAGAACAGCGACGAAAGATAGGCCAAGCAAAAGCGCGCCGCCGATCGCGACTGATTGCAACAAGGGACCGCCCGGGCGTCCGAGGTCTTCGGGAAGAGCCGGGGTCACGACCAGACCGAGCAACGTGATCCCAATCGCCGCGATGACGATGCCGGCGAGGCGTGAGTTGGGAAGATCGGTGTTCGAGCCGGGGGCCGATTGGCCTGTCAGCACGGCTGGTCACCCTTGATGGTGATCCGCTGCATGTGCCGGCGTTGCCCGGCATAGTCGTTCACGGCGTGATGCATTGTCGTTCGATTGTCCCATACCGCGATCGAGCCGGCCCGCCAGCGAAACCGACAGGTGAACTCGGGCCGGATCATGTGATCGCAAAGATAGTCGATAATCGGCGTGCTTTCCTCGACCTTCATGTCCTTGAAGCGCGCCGTGTGGGAGCGGTTCACATAGATCGATTGTCGCCCGGTCTCGGGGTGCGTGCGAACCACCGGATGCTCGCTCTCATAGGTCTCGGCCTTGGGCTGAAACGTGCCCTTCATCGCGTCGAGCCTCGCCATGCCCGCCGCGCGCCCACCTTGATAGCCCTTCTCGGAGGAGTTTACCCCGACCAACCCGGCCAGCAGCTCCTTCATACCATCCGAGAGCGCCTCATAGGCCATGGTCGTGTTCGCGAACAGGGTGTCGCCGCCAGCCTCGGGAACTTCCAATCCATAGAGCGTGGTGCCGAGGGCCGGGCATTCCATATAACTGGTATCGGAATGCCAGGAGCCGCCGAAATTCTTGGTATCGGCCTCGGTCTTGATGATCTCTATTACCTCGGGGTTGTCCGGCAGGCCCTTGATGAAGGGATAGATATCCGGCTCCCCGAAAAGGTTCGCGAAGCGCACGAATTCCGGCGGCGTCAGTTTCTGGTCCCGAAAGAACAGCACGCGATGCGCCAGAAAGGCGTCATGGACCTTGGCGGCGTCGCTGTTCGACAGCTCGCCCGAGAGATCAACGCCGGCGATTTCCGCGCCCAGCGCGCCGGAGATGGGGGTGATATGCATGAACGGACTTCCATGTGATGGCCTCGACCCAGGGTAAACCCCCGAGCCCCATCATGAAAAGACCAGCCAGCGGATGATGGCCTGACTATGGTCGATTCATTGTCTAACTCAGCGTTAACATGAAGCTTGGATAGGCCATCTCGAAGTGTGCGCGCGCGCCCAGGAGTGGCTAATTTGTGGGCCTTTCAGCGGCTACTTTTCTTCACCTGTCACCCCGGCCTTCGCCGGGATGACAGGGTTTTGGATATGAGGTAGCGAAGGTCTCCATGCGGGGTGGCGAGGATTGGTAGGCCGAAAGCCTAGGCATCTTCGCCATAACGCCCTTTTGCGCCATCTTCCCGGCGGGGAAACCAACGCGCGCTTATTTCGCTTCCAGCGCGATCTCGATGGCACCGTAATCGCCGAAAGTGGCGACCGCCGAGCTTCCGGGCGTTAACTCCCGCAGCATCGTCGCGCTGCCGGTGGTGACAAACTGCCCGGCGGTGAGGCCGATGCCCCGGTCCGACAGCTCGTTCGCCAGCCAGCGCAATGTATCGACCGGATCGTGGCGCGGCATCGGGTTGGCCGGCTCCTTGGCGCCGCCATCGATGCGCAACTCCACCAGGATATCAAGCAACGAGATCCCGTACCAATCCGCGACCTGGGGACCGGCGACAAGGCCGGCGCCGGCGGAATTATCGGCGATGATCGCGAGCCGCTGATGCTCGGTATCCGGGATATGCATACCATTGGCGAAGCGGGTGCCGACGATCTCGATAGTGAAGGTGAGGATCGCGGCGTCCATCACCTCTTCGCGCTCGTACGGAGCCTCGCGCACCGGCAGGTCTCGGGTGACCTGAAAGCCGATCTCGCATTCCAGCGC
The DNA here is from genome assembly GCA_028822575.1 of Alphaproteobacteria bacterium. The sequence goes on from JAPKDN010000022.1 coordinate 6,128, forward strand.
CGGGCGGTGCCTTGTCTGACGTGCCGGCAAGGTGGGGCCATCGTGATAGCAATGGGACGCGAAGACCCGCCCGATCATCGGTCCCGGCGCGCCGGCTACCTTCCAGCCGACCACGGGATCGCCGATCACCGCGGCCATAGCGGTCTGGATCGCCGCCGCCTCGGTGAAATCACCCGGATAGAGGTAGCTTGGTAGGCCTTCCAATAGCGCCGACTGGCTCCAGGCACCGGCCAGCAGGGTGCCTGCCTTGGCGATATCGTCTTCACTCATAGCCATGGAGTGGTCCTTTCACTCGGCGGCGGCGCGCCCGGCCTCGGCATGGTGCGAGAAGGCCGGCATCACGTCTTCGGCCAGCATTGTCAAGGAGCGGCGGCAGAATGCGTGGTCATCCCATTCATGGGCCATGGCGGTAAGCACGCCGAAATGCCCGGTCAGATCCCGCAGGGCCACGAGCTTGTCGGTGACAGTACTGGCCGAACCCCAGGTGCATTGGTCGATAGCGACTTCTTCCCAGGTGATATTCTCGGGGTTTTCATAGCCCTGCGGCGCCACGTATTTGGTCAGCCCGCGCGATTTGATCGAGGTGAGAAAATACTGATACCAGTAGGCCATTGGTCCATCCGGGTTCAGCACATAGTCGCGCGCCTCCTGGTCGCTCGGCGCTACCACGATGCTGCGCGAGACCCGCCAGATATTCGGATCGGCCCGACGGCCAGCCTGCTCACAGCCCTCGGCATAGGTTTCCCAATGGCTGGAGGTGTAACGCGGGTGCAGGAAAGCGGCGCCGGAGATCGGGATCCAGCCGCGCTCTCCTGCCATTTTCGCACTACCGGATTTCGGTGACATGATCGAGATCGCGATCGGTGGGTGCGGTTGCTGGAACGGTTTGACGAAATGGCCGACACCGAAGTCGCTTCTGGCCATGTCCTGGATCTTGACGTTCCAGTATTTGCCTTTGCGGTTATAGGGCGGCTCTCCGTCCCAGATGGCCAGGATATGTTCCATCGACTCGCGGACCATGTCGCCGCGATCGGTATCGCCGCCAACCTCAAACAATTCGACATCTGAGGACAGGCTGCCGGTGCCGATACCCATCTGGAACCGGCCCTTCGAGAGATGATCGAATAGTGCTGCCTGTCCGGCGACCTGGGCTGGATGATGGTTAGGCAGACAAAACACCCCGGTACCAAGCTTGATGTTCTTAGTCTCGCCGAGGAGCGTGGCGAGAAACACCAGCGGCGCGGTAATCGGCTCGACCGTTGCCGAGGCGTGTTCGCCAACCCAAGCTTCCTCAAAACCGAGTTTCTCGGCCAACAGGATCGCCTGGCGGTCCTCGTCCAGAACTTGGGTCTGATCCCGTTTCGGATCGTGCACGGGCTGCATGAACATTCCAAGGCGCATGGTGCTGGCCTCCTCATCCCTGTTAGGTGACGTTTGACGTGAAACCACGGTTGAATGGATGCTATCACAACCCGCCTTCCGGGCCAGGACTGCTGGTTGTTCCATGGGGCATTTATCTTAAGAGAGCTCGGAATGCTCGATAAGTCTACCCGTCGCGTTGGAATTGGCCCAGATTCACCTGGGTCGAATCTTGGGTCCAGGGCCCGGTCTCGAGAGTAAGGCATGCGCGCGTCCGTTGTGATTTCTCCAATGGTCGCGGTCCTGGTTGGATTCGATGGCTCGGTCGCTATCATTCTGGCCGACGCCAAGGCGGTTGACGCCAGCGCGGCTGAGACTTCGTCCTGGGTTTCGGCTTTATGTTTCGCCACCGCCTTGACGACGGCCGTCCCGAGTGTCCGGCACCGCATGCCGATCATTATGGCGTGGTCGACACCGGGCGCGGCATTGATCGCCGCGTCGACGGGCCTGACGCTGAGCGCCGTCGTGGGCGCCTTCCTGCTGGCCGGTGTATTGCTGTAGCTGACCGCCGCCCTCTGGCCCTTGACTACTTTGATAGAGAAAATCCCGATGGCCATCGCCTCGGCCATGCTGGCGGGAGTACTGTTTAAATTCGCGATCGTGGTCTGGGGGCATTTGCAGGCTGAATGGATACTGGTGCCGCCGCTTCTTTTAGGTTTCGTGGTGCTGCCGGCTGTTCTTGCCATCCTGGCCGGTGCTGGCGCACCTCCTGGGCATGACTAAGCCGGTGGGGGCGTTCCAAGTTTCCAGTCTCATCTGGATCGAGCCGTTGTTCGAGCCGACGACATTTATCGGGCTTGGCGTCCCGCTCACTATGGCCTCGCAGAACCCGCCGGGCTTCGCATTCGATAACCTCCAGGGTGAACATACTGGCCATATTGGCGCCGCCGCCTCGGCGTTCCGCCAAGACACTCGCCATATGTGGTGGCGCGACCCAGTCCTGGCGCTGGAACGCCTCGGGCGTCTCGAAATCGTCTGGGCTGTACATGTCCTAATACTTGCTGGGTGGGTTGAACGGATGGTGCGGGTCGGGGAAGGAGACCATCAGGAAGAACGGCTCGTCCTTGGCGGTTTGGGTGGCGATAAAGGTGGCGGCGTACTCGCCGATATAATGGCTCGAATAAAGTTCTTCGGGCATCCGGGTTCGAACCGCCTGCGAGCAGGCGTAGTCATGCGGTAATTGGTTCTCGGCCCCGATCAAAGAGGCTGGGTCCGGGTGTCGCTCCGACAACCACCGGGCATAGTCGCCGCTGACCCGTCTCCATGCCCAGTGACAAGCTCGACATGGTTAGAGCCGCAGAAAGGTGTCTCGACGCAATTTGACGGATCGCTCCGGCAGGTGCGGCTTTCGTGTTCATAGATTGGCACCTTGTTGAAGTGACGCAGAGCTCGGGCGTGTTTGGGCGAGGGTGGACTTAATCTTTTCGCAGGGCCAGAAAGTGGGTTCAGCGGCGCCTAGCCAGTGAAATTCTGTAGATGGCTTTTACTGACTAAGCCGATCGCGTATCCGGCGTCCCGAAATAGGTCGACAAAGGTGACCACGTCCACCGATAGAGGAATACCGTTCGAGCGCACGCCATGCACCGAGGGCACCATTCCCGTCATTAGACTCGCCCGGTTCGGCATGCAGACCGGGCTGGAGACATAGAACCGGTCGAAGTTGACGCCAGCGGCGGCCATCGCGTCGACATTCGGGCTCTTGACCAGGGGGTGACCGTTACAGCCCAGAAAATATGCGTGGTGCTGATTGGTGATGAAAAGGATGAAATTCGGTTGTTTGGCCACTTTTGAGCTCCCTGTGCTGGAACAAGGCCGTCATCGGGGAGATCGCTTGGGCATAAAACCATGAAGAATGATCGGGTGGGCCCAGCAAATAGGTGGTGAGTTTCGACTGGCAACGATCGTCTGGTGGAGGAGGATTGCTGCTCTGCTCCGGCCGTAGACTCAAGTATGGAACATGAAATCCAAACAAGCTTTTGCTGGCGCAACGACATATTTTCACGGCATGGAAACTCCTGTGAAGGATCACGCCATTGAGAGGGCATACCTTAGGCTGCCTTCGTCCTGGGCTCTGATTTGCCGCACGGCTGGTTCTCAGCGATTGAGAAAATGCAGTCCCAATCCCGGTCGGGGCCAATCCATCGCAACCAGGCGGCCGGAATTCGACAGCGTGATATACGTCGTCCGCAGATCAGGCCCACCAAAGCAGATATTGGTGGGGAAAAGATCTGGCATCTCGACCCTCTCCTCGCTGTTGCCATCGGCCGCATAGACATCGATTGCTCCAGGCAATGAGCCGACGCAGACATTGCCGGCGCTGTCGACCGCCAGCGAGTCGAACAGGTGATAGCCGGCCGGCGCGCCGATGAGGCGACCGCGTTCCCAGGGAACTGGCCCTCGGCCCCGCTTGACCTTGCCTGGACCCTCGATCTCATAGGCCCAAAGTCGACCGGAATGGGTCTCTGCAACGTAGAGCTCCTTGCCATCTGGAGCCAACCCAATTCCATTTGGACCGTCCATCGGTGCGATCACCGAGGTGATGAAGGAGCCATCGGGTTTGGCGTAATAGACGCCGCCGCGATCGCGATCCCGGCGGCGGGTGTGGCCATGATCGGTGAACCACATGCTGCCATCGGCGTCGAAAACGATGTCGTTGGGACCGATAAGTGGATGACCGTCGCATTCCCGGTACAGAATCTCGCTTTTGCCAGTCGCGAGATCCACCGCCTCGACCCAGCCATGCGGAAGGTCTGAGGTCGACAGGCTCGGATAGTATTTGCCGTCTTTTTCGAAGAACGGCATCCCGCCGTTGTTACAGACATAGCAACGCCCGTCGGGCCCAATTGCGAGGCCGTTCGGGCCGCCGCCAGTTTCCGCCACCACGGTCTTACCCCCATCGGAGGCGACCCGGGTGATACAACCCGCCGCGATCTCGGCGACCAGCACCGTGCCGTCAGGCAGGGCGACTGGGCCTTCGGGAAACCTCAAGCCGGTCGTGACCTCGCGGAGGTCGGTCATCATTCTTCTCCGGTAATCCAGGCGTCGACCGTCGCGTCCCAGCAATGGCCGATCCCACGCTCGCGTAACTCGTGCCGGGCGATCTCGTTCTTGGTCATGGTACGCGGGAAATCATCGACGAATTCGATATAGCGGGGGACCTTGAAATAGGCGATCCGCTCTAGGCACCAGGCGACGAGTTCCATCGGGACGGGTTGCTCCCGGCCTTCGACGATATGGACATAGGCCTTGATGTCCTCGTCGCCGACATCAGAGAGCACACCGATAATGGCACAGTCGAGGACGGCGGGATGCTCCGACAGCGCCTTTTCAACCTCGAAGGCCGAGACGTTCTCGCCGCGCCGGCGTACCCAATGGGCCTCGCGTCCGATGAAATAGAGGTAGCCGTCCTCGTCCATATAGCCGAGATCACCGGAGTGATACCAAAGGTTCTTCCAGGCGGCGAGGGTCTCGGCCGGTTTGTTAACATACTCAATCATATAGGTATTGATCACTGAGGGGCGCAACAGCAGGTGGCCCAGGGTGTTGGGGGGCACCGGGTTGTCGTCCTGATCGACAACCATGATCTCGGCCCAGCCATGGGGTTTTCCCGAGGAGTCCTCGCGGCGGTCATTGACCCGTTCGCTACAGATCAGCACGCCGACCTCGGTCATCGCATAGACCTCGAGCATTGGCGCGCCGAAGCGTTCCTCGAACTCCCGGTGCAACGCGCCACGCACCTGGCCAGAGGCGACGCCGACACCGACCCGCACCTTGTGTTGGCGATCCAGTTCCGATTTTGGTTGGCGCAGCAATACCGCCATCATCGTGCCAATCGGGTCGACGATGGTCGCGCCATATTTGCGCGCGATATCCCAGTATCGCGACGCACTGAACCACTTCTCCATGACCCCGGTCATGCCGTTATACAATGGCCCCGTTATGGCGAACTGCTGGCCGCCGATATGGAAGAAATGGGAGTTTGCGAAATGCACGTCCTGGTCGGTCGCCTCGGCGATCTCGGCATAACGGATCGCGGCGCCAATATAATATAAATGATTGACCAGAACACCCTTGGGCATGCTGGTGCTGCCGCCAGTATAGACGATGGCCATGGGGTCGGTGCCTTTGATTTCGACGTCCGGCAGGCTCTCGTCGCCGCCTAGAAGGTCGTCAAAGGAAAGTGCACCGCCAGTCTCTATAACACTGGGATCGCCCAATACCAGTACCTTGGGGTGGAAGGTGAGGAGAGACTCGGCGGCGTTGTAAGCGGGGGCCAGTTCCTCGTCCAGGATCAGCAACATTGCCTCAGTGTCGTTCAGGCTGTAGGCCAAGTCATCCCGGACCAGGCTTACATTCAGGGGTGCGTAGACCGCTCCCATCTTGGCGCAACCGAACCAGATCAGCGCCTGGGCGATGGAGTTGTACATGAAGGTCGCGACCACATCGCCCTTACCCACCCCATGTTCGATCAAGCGGTTCGCCACCCGGTTTGACAGCCGGTCGGCGTCGGCATAGGTGAGGACCTTGTCACGAATGATCAGGAGCGGTTTGTCGCCGTACTCGGCGCGCAGGATCAGTAGATCACGCAGATTGGTGGCGTGTGGCTTATGGCCCATGATTTCGATCATGACGGGATCTCCGGAATGTCGGTGAGCGCGGCGATTTGCTGGTCATCCATGCCAAGAATGCCTCGAAGAACGTAGTCGTTGCTCTCGCCCATCAGGGGCGCGGGTTTGCGGGGCGAAGGGCGGACGCCGTTGACGCGCCAGGGCGCGCCCACCAGTTTCTCGTCGCCGGTATAGGGATGGCTCGCGGCGACCCAGGCGGGGCAATCGGCGAAGATAGGGGCGTTGTCGGAAACATCCAGTTCCACAAGATCAGCGGCTTCTCCGCCCAGGATGGTACATCGGGTGAAAAGCTCACTCCGATCTAGACGGTGGAACCCTTGTTCGGCGTCAGGAAGGTCCGTGAAGGTGGCCAGAGGCACGCTGATTGCGACATGGGCGCCGTCGCTTGTGGTCACGATGGCTTCGTGACGATCCGCGGTAGGCGTGGGTGTCCCGGCGAGCGTGGCCGCAGCTTCGATCTGGGAGAGATCGATTGAACTACCGGCGCCACTACGGGCACCAAGCGCGCCGGCCAGCGCCGCCATGACACCGAACACAGCGGCATTCGGATCGCTGATAGAAAATGTTGGTGAGCCGAGAAAACCATCGGCATCGGTGATCGTCGCCTCGGCGCCACCAAGGGCGCTCAGCACCAGGCCGTAGGATCTTAGGTCCTCGACGGACGAGCCGCGGCCAGGCCCGCTCATTGATAGCTGAACCAACGCTGGGTTGGCGGCATCTATGGCTTCGGCGCCAAGGCCTAGACGCTCCATGGTGCCGACGGTGAAATTCTCGATCAGCAGATCCGACTGACCAACCAGGTCCTTCATCGCTTGGAGCGCGGTGGGATTTTTTAAGTCCAGCGACAGGCCAAGCTTGTTCCGGTTGAGGCTGTGAAAATAGATCGAGGATTCGATCCGGGTCTTCTCGTGCATCTTGCCGCGCAGAGGCTCCAGGCCTCGAGTTCGGTAAAGATCGAACCGGTTTGACGCCTCGACCTTGATTACCTCGGCGCCGAGATCCGCCAGAATTTGTGCGACCATAGGACCCGACCAAACCCAGCACAGCTCAAGGCAACGCAGCCCGGATAAGGGTGCTTCCGGGGTTTCGATCGAGGGTTGACGGTGTTTGGCTGGATTAGCCGCGCCGCTCGACCGGGCGCGATGAACCACGAAGGGCATGACCGGGGCCGCTGCGTCGATAAACCCGGCGCGGAATATCTCCCGCTCTGCTGCCTCAACCTGGTCATAGACTGGGGCGATCACCGCGCCAGCCTTCAAGCCGCGCGCCAACAGATCGTCACGACCAAACTCGGCAAGCGTTTCTTCTAACAGAATATCGGCTTGGGCGCTGTCGCGGGCCAGGACGAACGGATCGTTGTAGGCTGGGTCCTTGGACCATTCGGGATCACCGATCGCGGCGCGGATGTTTTTCCAGTCCCGCCGGGACCGCCCAAGCAGCGCCACGAAACCATCGCGGCAGGGGTAGAAGCCCATCGGGAAGATCCCACCATGCTCGACGCAAATCCGCCCGTTGCGTCGCCAGCGCTTGTTGGTTTCCTCAGCGTCTCCGGCATTCTGAAGTGAGAAGGCGCGCATGATATCGGCGGCAGAAACGTCATAAACGACCCATTTTTGGTTGCCGTCATCCTGGCGTCGCCAGATCTCGGCCAACGCCAGGATGACGCCATGCGCCCCGCACCATTTTTCAGGCATATCCACTGGGAGCGGAACGCCCGGGCCACTGGGATGGCCGATCGCCGACGCAGCGCCGGATACCGCGCTCGCGTGTACGCCGGAGCCGGCATGGCCGACCTGATAATCCCAAAGCCGAATTATCGCGCCGGCCTCTGGGTAATCCTCGGCTACGTCTCGTTTCGGATCACCGGCGGTGATGACTATGGCGGCGTTATTGATGTCTGTCCCCGCGGGATTTCCGAGAAGGTTCAGCCATTTGGCCGCGTAGTGGGTAGAACGATTAGCAGCGCCGATACCCACGACAATTTGGACGTTGAAGGGGAGTGATCTTGGGAGCGATTCTGGGGTCATGGGCGAGCACTTGACGGTTTGGGGCGAATGAACTTCGCGTCTCTCGAATTACTCAGGAAATCAGTGTCATGACCGCGCCCGCGTGGACCTTTTGCACAGCTAAATATCGTCTTCCCACACTTGATTCGGGACCCATGCATGGGACGCCTCTGCGTGATCGTTAGCGAAGTATCATTTAAGGTCTTAGAAGGCGTTGCATTATATGTCACCGGCTACCGCCTCAGTCGTCCGCCCTGGCTTTCCGCCAAGGAGACGGGTTTCTTTGGACCACAGGTACGGTTTTCTTTCCCCGCGTTCCCACGCATCAAGCGCGGGATGATGGAAAGAGTAAATTCGGAAAATTTCTCCGCCGGCCGGTCCATCATCCCTCATCCAGAATTTCTGGCGATAGCGGTAGCGGTACCGGCCCTTCGGCGCGGGACGGCAGGACTACCGTCGCGGTCCCACTTGCCGAATGCTCTTCACGCTGATTGACGGCCTTGACCTTAAGATCAACCAGTTTGACCGCGCCGATCTCGCGCTTGGCCTCGACCGTGCCGTGCCACCAGGTCGTGTTGCCGACCAGATTAGGCGCCCGCACCGTCACGTTGAGTTTGTGAAGAAAACCATGATCGCTCATCCAATTGCACAACATGTGCTGGGCCCAGGCGATACGTTGCGGGCCGATGTCATAGGTACCACCCATGCCGACGTCGGAACCAGTGCCGCTCTCCAGATGCCCGCGGCCCGCCGAGTCCTTGGCTCCGGTGGTGGTGTTGAGATGATAGTCGGCGTGGCGTTGGCGATAGCGCACGACGTCGCCATGCGCGCCACCATAATGCAACGCGCCCTGAGAGGCCGAGTACCAAGCCAGAATGTCCGTAGTGGTGAGTGGCCCCTTGATCACCGAGGGAATACTCTCGCCGATCTCGACATCCTCGAAATACAACGGGGTTTCGCCCCGGCGAGCTTCCGAAAGAACTTGATTTTCGATATCGTTCAGTTCCTCGGCTGTATAATGATGGATCGACGGCTCGTTGCGTCCGCCTCCGCTGCCGGGCTTGCCGCGCTGCGTGCGCGCGACCTTGCCGATGGCCGTCGCGATCAGATTGCCTGCCTGGTCTATATAGCGGACCTCGCCGGACTGCAGCACCCAGCGTGCAAAGCGGCGCCCAGATTTGATCTCTTGCTTCAATAATTTCGCTTCGACCTCGAAAGTTGTGTCGACCCGAATATGATCGAACCACGCAAAATCTGTGCCAG
>JAPKDN010000586.1 GCA_028822575.1 Alphaproteobacteria bacterium
ACGAGCAGCACGCGTTTACCCTGAACTTCGGTGAGCTCGAGCAACATGTCGGTCGCTTGCCGGATGGCAGCCGCTACCCAGTGGTTCACACGGTCACGAATCTTGATTCTGTGACCGGCAAACCGACGCCAACGCCGAATACCCACGGCAATTATTTTTGGCACACCGACAAATCGTATCACGCGGTGCCATCGCTCACGACGTTACTCCATGCCGTCCAGGTACCGCCAGAGGGTGGCGATACTTTGTTCGCAAACATGCATATGGGCTACGACGCGATTTCCAATGAGGAGAAGCGCTCCCTGCAAGGGCTCAAGGGAGTTCACAGCTGGGAAGCTAGCCGGCGCAACACCGGCAACAAGCCCGCGACCGAGGAGCAAAAGCGCGAGCGACCCCCGGTTGTTCATCCCGTCGTGCGCACCCATCCGGCGACTGGGCGGAAATCGCTATATCTCGGGATGCATATCGGCCATATCGAAGGCATGCCCAGGGACGAAGGCAAGGCGATCCTGGACGATCTTCTGGAGCGGGCGACGGTTCCCGCCCATGTGTACCGGCATCAATGGAAAAAGGGCGATCTGGTGATGTGGGACAATCGCTGCCTGCTGCATCGCGCGGACCGCAATTACGACATGTCGGCCCATGCCCGGGTCCTGCACCGTACCGTGGTAATTGGGACCGTACCAGTTTGAGCTGGTCCCGACCGCGCCCCTAAATCCAGCCTAGAAAAAACGGCCACTATTCCATTAATCGTTGGATCGCGGCCGTTTCGAAAATATCGTTCGCAGTTTACGCGTCGGACATCACATGGATCTTGCGGTCGGCGAGCAGATCCTTGTTCTTCTCTCCATAGGCCTTCATATGCGGGGCTGCAGCGTGGGCTTTCAGGTGATCGAGGCTCGCCCATTTCTCAACGACGACGAATGTATCCTCGCCCATCGCAGTCGCGAAACCGGCCTCGGCGCAATCAACCACGGCGCCGTATTCAATACAGCCATCCTCGGCGTGAACCGCCGGAACATTGGCGTTAAAATTCGCCAGCACTTCGCCGCGTTTACCTGGCTTGGTAGTAATTACCGCCAATACGTGAACCTTGGACATCCCTGCCTCCCTGATTGGATCATTGGTTAGGTTTAATTGCTGATCGGCTGGAGCTTACGACGCGCCAAGGCCTGCTGGCGACCGAATTTCACGGTCCCTACATCACCCATCGGATAGGGCCGGCGCCGCCAGCACCAGTCACATCACACCCTGGCCGCTCACATATGCGGGCTACTGCTATCCAGGCCCATCATCTGGCGGCCAACCGTCTCATAATGGCTCTGGCGCGCCTGCATCTGCTGGGAAACCGCGTGCATGTCGCGAAACCGTCGCTCAAACGGGGCGTTCTCGAAGATCGCCGAGGAACCCGCCATGCGATAGACCCGATGCACTACGTTGGTGGCCTCGTTGATGGCATGGGTCCCAGCGAGCCTTATCCGCCCTCTGTTTTCCGCCGTCAGCTCACCCGTCACCGTCACGTCGTCCGTGACCTCGGTTAAAACCGTTTGCTGGTACGCCCGTGCCGCGCCCCACCGCGCCTCCAACTCGGCGATCTCTGTATGAAACACCGGGCTCTCTCGCATCGAGGACCAAGCCGAGCGCTGGGTTTTTGTGGTGGCGAGCGCGATGAGGTCATCAAGTGCGCCGCGTCCGATCCCAAGCGCCACTCCCGAGAAGCACGATGCATAGACCAGGGTCGTGGGAAATACATAAAGCGGCGACGGTGTTCGGCATTCCTCAGGCTTGTCGCGATCGAGGGTCAGTTCACCCGGCACGAATAGGTCCGTCACGGTATAGCCCTCGCTGCGGGTGCCCTTCAGACCCATCACATGCCAGTCGTCATGGATCTCCGCCGCCTCGCGTGGGAACAGCGCGGTACGGTCCACATGGCGGCCGTCCTGAGTTTTACGAGGAGTGCCATCGGCTTCGAAGACCAAGCTGTGCCCACCAAGCCAGGTAGCATGTTTGCCGCCGCTGGCGAATTGCCAGGAGCCGGTCACTCGGTAACCACCCTCGCAGGCCGCCGCCTTGCCGACGGTGCCGGCCCCCCAAGCTAGAACCGCGTTGGCGGGCCCGAACACATGAGCTGCGGGCTCCGTGTCCAAATAAGCGGCGGACATGGCGCAACCGGTTCCCTGGCCAAGCACCCAACCGGCGCTAGCATCCGCCTTGGCGATAATCTCCATCATTTGAGCCAGGATCGGTGGCGTCACTTCGCCGCCGCCCAGAGACTTCGGCAGGGACATCCTCCATAATTCAGCGTCATGCATCGCCGCGAGCACGTCTGCCGGCAGCTCCCGGTTAGCATCGATCCGCGCGTGCGCGCTCTCGATCAACGGCGCCACACTTCTCGCCCGGTCCAAGCAGATATTCGCCAGACTGGCGCTGGCTTCTGCTCGGTCGCGGGTCTCGCTCACTTCTCGTCCTTGGTGAACGCGCCGCCAGCCTCGCGCCAACCTTTCAGACCGCCCTTGATATGCGCCGCGCCCTCCATGCCCATTTTGGTCACAGTCTGAACCGTGAGGGCGGAGCGCCAATCAGCGGCGCAATGGAACAGGAAGCGCTTTTTCTCGTCGAACACTTCCTTGAAATAGGGGCTATCTGGATCGATCCAAAATTCGATCATCCCACGCGCACAATGAAAGCTGCCGGGAATATAGCCGTCGCGTTTACGCTCCCTAATATCGCGAATATCGATCACCAAACAGTCTGGGTCCTTGGCCTCTTGGATAGCGACCACCGGTTCGACCTCTTCGATCTCCGCCCGGGCGGCCTCGACCATTTGCATCACGCCCATCTTCAACTTGGCCATCGTCCTGTTCCTCGCCCGATTAAGTCGTCAATGTGGTTGGAAATCGGAGAGTACCTTGACTGAATTGTCCCCGCCACCAAAGACCTGTATGCATTTCCGCGGCGCGGAAACGCCATTCACCCGCTTCGTGATCTGACCCAATAGCGAGATAATAATGGATGCGACACCCTCGAGCGGTGAATCCTACCTCACCGTTGCTCAAGATTGCCCAGAATGGTATC
>JAPKDN010000587.1 GCA_028822575.1 Alphaproteobacteria bacterium
AGCGACGTGGCTCTTAAGGCATTGAGATAGCTACTGAGAGACAGGAGCCGCCGGAACCGCCGGCGCTTGCGGCGCTCCATCAATCCTAATCTCGTCTGCGATCGAGCCGCGACGCCCCGAATCGGCGATAATCGCCAGACTCAGGCTAGTCACGAAGAAGCACGCAGCCAGAATTCCCGTGGCGCGCGTAAGCAAGCTCGCGGTACCGCGAGCCGACATGAAACCACCACCAGCGCCACCGCCGCCGCCAATACCAAGGCCGCCACCCTCACTACGTTGGAGAAGAATAACCAACACCAACGAGACCGCGACCATCAAATGTATAGCGAGTAGTACTTCGGTCATCTCGATCCCCGGACGGCTTGCATGGTTCCATTGAAACTTTTTAAGACCGGGTCTTTCCCAAACGCGGGTTAGAGCGGCCAAGCCAGGCAGCACGCGTGAAATTTGCGCCTGCTAGGCTATGTAGCGCCCAAACGAGCGGATTTCCAGAAAATTCCCCAGAGCGAATTCACGCCATAGCGCCTGGCGTTGGTTAATTCACGATCCGGACGGGCAATGCTCTGAAACCGCGAATAAAGTTCGAATAGGTTCGGGTTGGAGGCACCATCACTTCGAAACGCATGCCGCGCTCCAGAATTTTCTCCTAGCGGATGCGAAACTGCTGTTCTGCCAGACGGTCGCCGACGCAGCGATGCACACCAGCGCCGAAGGCCAGGTGACGCCGGGCATATTCGGCGATCTACGATGAAGTTTTCCGAGGCCTCGAACAAGGCCTCGTCGCGATTGCCGGACACATAAAGGATATTTCAGACGTTAGGTGAGACATAAGGGGCTTCTGTTCGCGAGGATCCTTGCCTTACTTTGAAACAGCAGCGGTAATTCAAGCCGTTAAAGCCTGATCCCTGTCACGCCTTAATCCGCCGTCCTCGCTAAGACCCATTGATGTCCGAGTTGGTTTCCATGTCGTTATCGCAGCTTTATCCATTTCCCCGACGAATGTCAGGGTCGACCCATGCGACGATCTCATGCGCCAGACCAAGTATGAATCATGAATATCTATCGATTGTCTCCCCTAAACGCTATGATCCAATGCCTACTGAGGCAGTCCTGACCTTCGTCCAGGATATGATCTATTGTTAAGGGTGGAATTTGGTCCGCAAACGCGGCCCATCAAATAACTGTCTTTGAAATCACAGCCAACAGCCGCATGAGCAAGACTTGGGTCTCGCAGGGCCTTCCCCGCGCCAGAAAACTGCCCGCCTACCATCAATGCAGGAAATGTCGCATCCCCGTCAGCATCATCGCGACACCATGCGCGTCGGCCGCCTTGATCACCTCGTCGTCTCGCATGGACCCGCCGGGCTGGATCACCGAGGTGGCGCCAGCCTCCACAGCCGTCAGCAAGCCATCGGCAAAAGGAAAAAATGCGTCTGAAGCCACGGCCGAGCCAACAGTTAGAGGCCCGTCCAGGCCCATCGTCTCGGCGGCATCGCGGGCCTTTTGGGCGGCAATGCGAGAGCTGTCTACTCGGCTCATCTGTCCCGCTCCAATGCCGACGCTGGCGCCGTCCTTTACGTAGACGATGGCGTTAGATTTCACATGCTTGGCGATCCGAAAGGCCAGCAACAGGTCACGCAGTTCCTCTTGGCTCGGCGCCCGCTTGGTGGCAAGGGTCAGATCCGCCTCTGTGACCCGACCAAAATCCCGGTCCTGAACCAGCAGGCCGCCAGCCAGCGGCTTGACCAGGCGGCCCCGGGCCGTCGTTTCCGGCATAGACCCAATCTCCAGCACCCGCACATTCTTCTTGCTGGCCAAGATCGCCCTGGCCTCTTCATCAATACTGGGCGCGACCACCACCTCGGTTAGGATCTTAACTATTTCCGTCGCCGTCTCTCCGTCCAGTGGCCGGTTCACCGCGATGATGCCGCCAAAGGCGCTCACCCGGTCGCAGTCATAGGCGCGCTGGTAGGCCTCTAGTACCAAGCTTGCTTCGGCGACGCCGCAGGGATTGGCGTGCTTTATAATCGCAACCGCCGGCCCCTCGAACTCTGCCACCAACTCGATCGCTGCGTCGGTATCGTTGAGGTTGTTGTAGCTAAGCTCCTTGCCCTGAAGCTGAACTGCGGTGCCGACCCCCGGCCGATCGCTGGAAGTCCGATAGAAGGCCGCGGTCTGATGCGGGTTCTCGCCATAGCGCATGATCTGCGGCTTGGCACCGGTAAAACTCACTCGGCGTGGCGTGGTATCGCCGGCCTCTGCGGCCAGCCAGGTAGAGATCTCTGAATCATAGGCTGCCGTGCGGGCATAAGCGGTCCCGGCGAGGCGACGACGCAGCGCCAGGGTGGTAGCGCCACCATTGACTGCAAGCTCATCCAGCACCACCTCGTAATCCTCGGCGTCTACGATCACCGTGACCGAGGCATGGTTCTTCGAAGCCGCCCGGATCATCGCCGGGCCACCGATATCGATATTCTCGACGCACTCCTCATAACCCGCGCCAGACGCCAAGGTATTCTCGAAGGGATAGAGGTTGGAGATTAGCATATCGATCGGCGGGATCGCGTGTATCTCCATCGCCGCCACATGCTCGGCATTGTCCCGCAAGGCGAGCAGACCACCGTGGATCTTGGGGTGCAAGGTCTTCACTCGCCCGTCCATCATCTCAGGAAATCCGGTGTGGTCGGCGACCTCGATGACGGTAAGCCCAGCGTCGCGGAGCGTCTTGGAGGTGCCGCCGGTTGACAGGATCTCGATCCCGTGGCCAGCCAGGGCCTTTCCTAACTCGACCAGACCGGTCTTGTCAGAAACGGAAATGAGAGCGCGGGTCACGCGAACAAGATCGGTCATGTCGGCACTCCGGAGAGCTTAGGTATGGGAGCCCGGCTTATCGCCCGAGCCGTTAGGATCGTCAACAGGGACATCATCATACTCCCATAGGCCCCTTTGAGACCCATGAAACAAGTCCGCGTCCAGCGGTTGCCTCAAAGGCTCTTCTCCGCCTCAAAAGAGGTTAGGTCAGTCCTAATCCACCACGGCCGCCTGCGCCTTGCGTCCTTTCTTCAATC
>JAPKDN010000588.1 GCA_028822575.1 Alphaproteobacteria bacterium
CTGACGAAGGCTGCGAAGTCTGGGCGGCAACGCCAGAAGGGACAGTCGCTATGCAGGCCCATGTAACTCTCACTAAGGAAATGTCATGTCCGGGTTAATCCTTGTTCCAGCCCGTCAGGGGCGCGCTCAACTGATGTTAGCTGGCCAACGAATCCGTATCGTAAATACCCATGGAAGTCAGGTTGTTGACACTTGGGCTTTCAATGCGGTGGACCTTGATGAGTGCATGTCGATGGAGCACACTCGTTCCACCATCGACAAAATGATGCCAGATGTTGGGGAAGCCTTTCTCACCAACAAACGTAGGCCCATCTTGACCATCGTGGAAGACACGACGCCCGGTGTACACGATACGTTAAACGCTGCTTGTGATGTTCACCGATATCACCTGTTGGGTCATAACGGTTACCACGATAACTGCACAGACAATCTGGCTGCAGCACTCAAGACGATAGGCAAGTCAGCCAACGGCCGCACACCTTGCCCCTTCAACATGTTTCAAAACCGGCCCTGGAGCACGGACAAACGATTATATAAAGAACCACCGGTCTCTAAACCGGGCGACAGCGTTACCTTCCGGGCTGAGATGGGGTGTATCATTGTGTTTTCCGCGTGCCCGCAAGACATGAACCCAACCAATGGTGGAACACCGAAGGACGCACATTACGAAGTCCTTGACCCCGTGTAAGGTGCCCCACGTACCCGCTCCCGGTGGAAGGTGTAGAGACCGCTGGTGACGATGATCAATGCACCAGCTATGGTCGGCATATCGGGTAAATCGTCATAGAATATGTAACCAAGCATCGTCACCCAAACGATGGTAATATAATTCAGCGGCTGCAAAACGCTGGCGGGGGCTAGGGCTAGGGCTCTGATCAGCAATGCATGGCCAGACAGCCCAAGCACAGCGATGCACAGTATCAGAGTTATTCCAGTCGCATCAGGTGTTTGCCAAAAGAACGGTCCGATCATCGTCATCGCGATCAAACCAACGACGCCGGTATAGAGGACCGTTGTATCCGGGTGATCGTGACGCGCGGCGACCCGGGTCAACACTTGATAGAGTGCATAAATTGAAATGCCGAAGGCCGGCAAAAGCAACATTGGATCAAAGGTTCCAAAACCGGGTCGAATAATGACCAAGAGACCGATAAATCCAATGCCAATGGCGCTCCAGCGGCGAACACCAACTTTCTCTCCGAGGATCGGTACCGAAAGGGCGGTTGCGACCAGTGGCCCAATCCCTGCAATTGCCTGGACGTCCGCCAAGGGAAGATTGCGGAAAGCGATCACGAAAATGGACACTTCACCCGCCAGCAAAAGACCCCTGCATATTTGCAGGATTATGGCATTCGAGTGAAAGGCCCGCCATCCCCGGCGTCGGATCATCACCACCAGGCCATAGGAGGCGAATACCATGTAGCGGATCCAAATGATCTGCGGCGCCGAATAGAAGAGGCTTACATGTTTTGTCAGCGCATCCATGCTCGCGAACACCCCGGTTGAGAGCAGGGTAATTCGCATCGCTGAGCGCGTACCCTCTGCATCCTCGCGCGCACCAATTTTCTCTTCACTCAATAGATGGCGCTCCCGTACTGATCATTTGTAGATTTAGTAGGCGCGCTCCCAATCAAGCACATTGGCGAGCGGTTGGTTGGTAACATAGGCGTCCAAATTATCGCAGAAAAGATCGATCTGACGGGTGCTGCGAATATCCGTTGCCGCCGAGATATGTGGCGTGAACAGAACCCGGTCGTCGGCCCAAAGTTCGGGATCAGGAAGGCGGTCGAATTCACCGACATATACATCTAGTCCCACGCCACGAAGCTTCCCAGCTTTTAGGGCATCTTTCAGCGCTGGTTCATCGACAATCTCGCCCCGTGCGAGATTACAGAGCACAACACCATCTTTCAGCGCGGCCAGCGTCTCTTTGCCGATTAGTCCTTCTGTATCTGGCGTCCATTGGCAGCAGACGGAAACAAAATCGGCTTCCGGCAAGATATCCATCAGCTTGTCGGCTGTGTAGATTTCATCGTACCCCTCGGGCAAAGATCCCACCGTGCGTCGGGTGCCGATCACGCGCATACCCATGGCCGCGCACAACTTACCGACATCCTGGCCAATACCGCCGGCCCCAATCACACAGACCGTCTTATCCTTCATCTGGATTGGATTGTAGACCAAACGCTCGAAGTTGGCGGATGTCCGATCCGCGATCGCCTGATTGAATCCACGCGCAAAATAGAAAAATGCTGCAACGGTCCATTCGGCCATCGACTGTGTGTTGCCGAGCCCACGCGACGTCGTCACCATCACGTCACTTTCCCACAAATCACCGTTCAGCAGATTGCTGGCGCCAGCGGGTGTCTGATGGAACCACTTCAGTTTTGGTGCCCGCCCTCGAAGGTTGAGCGGAAAGGGAAAACCACAAATGATGATCTCCGCTTCTGCGAGCAACGCGTCCCGTTCTTCCAGCGTTCCTTCACCCTGCAAATTTGCAGGCAGGTAGGAGCGCGACGTGTAGTCAGGCCAGGTATCACGATATTCCCCATGAAACCAATTCGGAGCCATCGTCAGTCGAACCGATGGATCCGCACCCTCTATCCGTTCGCGTCCAGCCTCAGAGAGCGGTATGAGAGAAAGAATATTCAACGTCATCGCATCAATTCCTATAGGGTTTTAAGTTTAACCGGTTGGCGCAAAAACAGCGCCGCTACAACGGCCCAAATCAGTGGAATTGCAGCAAGCCCCAGCAACATTGCGTCGTAGTTACCGAAATAGTCCTTGGCGAAGCCAAGGGGTAGAGGTCCGAGCGACGCGCCGACAACACCGATCATCTGCCCCGTTCCCTGAATACTACCGAGATGGGTGCGCCCAAAATATCGCGGCCACATAAACGTGTAATAAGTCATGCTAACAGCGTTCGCCACCCCGAACGCTAAAGCATAAATCACCGCCGACGCGATACCGGAGACATGCGCTGCAATGAGTAATGTCATCGCCAGAACCAACAAGCCGCCTGCAAACAGGGCACGGTACCCGGGCACAATTGCAACACAAG
>JAPKDN010000589.1 GCA_028822575.1 Alphaproteobacteria bacterium
CTTCGTAGACCTTGTCCGCCAATCGCATGAAGCCCCAATCCTTCAGCATGCGCGCGTGAAGGAAATACTGATTGATCGCCGTGAGTTCATTTCTCAGGATTAGATTTAGCTGTGCAATAACCTCTGGTTCGCTCTGCATAGATCATCTCTCAGAAAAGTTTGTGACTGTTTGTTTCTTTCAAACCGGAGCAAATTTAAGACTCGACAAAGATACCGTAATTGATAATCATTCGCATTGTTGGTAACGTAACCAAAAAAAACATAACATAGGCGAAACATAAAGCCCGCATGTATATCTGCAACTGTAATGCGTTAAACGACCGTCAGATTCAGGCCGCGATCGACGCCGGCGTCAAGAACTGGATGGATGTGCACGCGTATCATGGCGTGGTGCCGCAGTGCGGTAGCTGTGGCTCCGAGATCTCTGCGATGTTGAGCCCGGAAAAAAAAGAACGGGAACCGCCGCTCTTCACCGATGCGATGGTGAACGCCTAGGGCCTCAGCACGGCCAAATGATTGCGCCAAGAATGAGAAGGGAGGCCTTCACAGGGCCGGAAACAATACTCTCCCTCCTCAAAGAGATAGCGCGGACGTCTCCCACACCGGGGATCAACAAGAACTCTCCTTTCCTCTCGGCTGCAATGGTGGCGCTATCGACGATATCGAACGTTCCTATGAAACAACGATCCCGGGTCCGCCGTCCGATGAGACCACGATCGCCGCATAGTCCCCAAAGACAGCCCGAGGCTCCGGCGCTGCCGTGGTGGCCACTTGCGATCCAACGAATGAAGGAGTGGCGACGGCCACCTACAGGATTGATGCTCTCATGAAGGATCCCCGATCCAGGTAGTTGGTGCTTAGCCTCGATACTGCGAGTGATTATTAATTGCATTAATTGTTTTTTACGATACAATTATGCGACTAATTCTCAATAGCATATATATCGGAGATTAAGATGAGTATTGAGGTGGAACAATCTCTCCGCGGCGAAAAGATGTCGGAAACGGACAATCCCAAGGCGAGCGTCGATGTGCCGGCAAAAGGGGCGTTCTCCGTGAACGATATGTGCACTCCGGAACATTTCCTCCTGATTTCTGTCCGCGACTGGGTAAATTCTGTGAAACAGAAACAAAGCCCGATTCCCAGGTTGGCACGGGCATTCAAAATCGCCCAGATTTCCGCCGGGCTTAGGTCCCTTGACGCTTTTATGCTTCTTACGGCGACAACAGCGATCCGAGCCCTGGACATCCGCTGTCCGAAATGCTCCGGCATCGGCGCTGGCGAAATTGATGTATTGTCCACTGTGGCGTTCATACAAGCGCAGAAGAGCGAATGGGCTTACCAGCGTTTGCTTGGTTGGTTGCCGCCTGCTTCCGCCCGTCGTGCTCTGGCGGATGTTGAGGCGCTCGCCTTGGAAATGGCGACCGTCGAGCTCAGAATTCCCCTTCGACTGGAGTATATGGGTCTCGATCTCGCCAACGTGAGCGACGATCGAAATGTCGTGGTCACCTTTCCAATTCACAAAACCGTTCAATGACCGCCCCGATCGGAGTCAGCCTAACAATCATGGATAGGGACGAGCGTATCATAACAATTTCCATCAAGGCTCTACTGTTTGGGGTCTCCGCGCTCGTGTTATTGGCGCAGCCCTCGCAAGCGGCGGAGAGAATTAACCTCGGTGTTGGAGGCGCCGTCAAGCAGCACTTTGGCCACGTGAGCAACGACGACAACGGGGCGGGCGAATTCACCAGTTGCGACGTCAAATCTGACAGCGAGATTGCCTTTGGTGGTGCCACGACCTTGGAAAACGGCTTGCAATTCGGGTGCAAAGTTATCCTTAAGGCCGGGTCCGGCGGTGCCGGCCAGATCAATGACACCTATATTTGGAACGAAGGCGATTATGGCCAGATCGAGACCGGCCAAGCAGACAATGCCGCCACCGTGATTCACTACGCGGCGCCCAATATCGGCCTCGGTATCCACGATTCCGATATTGGCGATTGGATCACGAACCCCGGTGGCGGTGACGTGGGTTCCGTATTCCAGTCGACCTTTCTATTCCTCGGTGAGGACAAGGCGTCGAAAGTCAGCTGGTTGTCGCCTCGTGTCGGCGGCCTTCAACTCGGCCTTTCCTATACTCCCAAGTTCGAGCGGGACGGCAATGCCCAGCACAATGGCGATACTGGCTACCGGGATTCGATCTCCGTCAGTCTCAACTATGCCCAAGAATTTGGTGAAGGGACCGAGCTCGCGACCTCCGGTGGTTTCCTGACGGTGGACAGTCCCGGCACTCTCTCCGTTGGCTCCAGCGCCGAAGGATATAGCATCAGCTTCAACCTTGCCGTAGGAGCCTTCGGTCGTGAAGGCTCCTACGGCAGCACCATTGTCAATCCCTCCGGCGGTGGCGATACGGCAACATCCTTCAACGGAAGCGGATTTGATATCGGCGTCGGTTATGCCTTCGACTCGACGACGGCGAGCTTGTCCTACTATCAGGGGGAAGTGGAGGATGACGTCGCCACGTCGGGCGATAGCATCCATGAGACCATTATGGCCTCCATCGCTAACGAAATTGGTCCAGGCCACGGTTATCGCAAGCCTCTTTCAGACGCGCTTCGAAGCTGATGCTGGCACTAAGAACGAAGGCACCGCCCTCATGGGCAGTTTGGTCCTGCAGTTCTAAACGAGTTCCGCGGTCGCGGACGACGCCGAGCCTCCAACGGTCCTTCCCCCTTCGGACTGCAGGAGTGCTCGGCG
This sequence comes from Alphaproteobacteria bacterium, assembly GCA_028822575.1. The sequence goes on from JAPKDN010000589.1 coordinate 2,758, forward strand.
TCGATTTTTCACGGGTTGGCTTCGCGTGTAAGGCGGAGGCAGCGTGCAACCCTGGGTTTCCACTTAGACATTCAGAGCGCCACGGAATTTCGAAACCTCTGTCGCGGCCGTCGCGCCATGAGTGGGTCGGCCCGGTTAGTAGCAATCGGATCCAATCCTCATAAGGCATCGCGTGCAATGTCATAAAGTATAAAAAAAAGTGATAGTCCGACCCATCCTTTTCCTTTCTTGGTTCGAGAGATTCTGTAATTACGTTTTGCGACTTATTCGCAATCGCGTTACTATCTTGCTTGTCCCTTGAAT